>JAATEW010000282.1 GCA_015655535.1 Hyphomicrobiales bacterium
CATCGCCCGACAGCACGCCGCTCCATGTCGCGCCGAGACCATTGGTGTCGATCGCCGAAACGGTGCCGGACATCAATGTCGCATTCACACTGGTGACAAGCGCCGACTCGATCACCTGGATCGTGCCGCCGCCCAGATTGAGACTGCCGGTACCCGTGATGCCATTGGTGCCTCCAACCTGCAGGACACCGCCATTCAAGTTATATGTTGCAGCTCCGGCGATGCCGATGGTCAATCGGCCGCCGGCGATCGTCAATTCACCTCCGGTTTGATTTACGGTTCCGACCGATCCTGCCAATGCTGCGATCGTCAGGCCGTCATTGAGGGTCGCGGTGCCCCCACTGAGGTTGTAGGTGCCGTTCCCGGACATGCCGATGTAGATCGGAGCGTTCGCAGTCAAGTTACCGCCGTACTGGTTAAAAACGCCGATTCCTCCGGCATCCATGCCGAAGGCGGCGCCGAGACCGCCGATTTCCAATGTTCCGGCCAGAAGGTTGTAGGTGCCGGTTCCTCCTCCGCCCGGTAAATTGGACGCGTTGCTGCCGAATTGGGCGATGTTGATGACGTTTAAGGTAACCGAGGTATTGGCGCCGTTCTGAGTGATGGTTCCAACGCCCGTATTATCGCCGACGTACAATTGGCCGGCGCTTCCGATGGACTCGAGATCGATGCTGGCATCGCCCGAGATATTCACGACCCCGGCCCCGCCGGCACTGGCGCCGATATAGACGGTCGCGCCCCGATCTTGCAGCACGGCGGTGCCGGTCAGGTTATAGGTGCCGTTGCCATTCGCGACACCGACGTTCAATGCTCCCGCCGACACTGAGACTATGCCGCCCGACTGATTGAACGTCGCGTTCGCGGCGGCGGTCCTAAAAGGAAAACCGATGGAGATGCTGCCGAAGATGCCGGGGGTGGCAGCCGAATCATTGATCGTTACGGCTCCGCTCGTCATATTGACGATGCCATTGCCGCCATCGAGGCCGATATTGAACTGGTTGCCTGATTGGGTTGTGACATTGAAAATCAGCGACGCGCCGTTGATGTTCAGGGTACCTGTATTCCCTGAGCCCATATTCAGTGTACCGGGACTGACCTGCCCGAAGTTGACGGTTGTTCCTGCGCCGAGCGTCACGGTTTCATCCCCGGTGCCGGAGGCCCCGATAGCGAAGTTGCCGAACTGGAGATTGACCGAAGTGGCGGCACCCGGGAGAGTCAGAGATGGCCCCGCATCAATGGTTACGGCCGATGCATCGATCGTGTCCGCATGGCCGGGCTGGGTTGCCACTGCAATGGCGGCATCGAATTGCGATTGACTGCTGACGGTGATGGTCGCGGCGCGCGCGGGCGCGGTCACAAGAATTGAGACAGCCGCGGCCGATAAGACGGCGGCCTTCATCAAACGTCGATGTTGCTTCGACACTGTCAAGCGTTTGCCGCCCGCCTTGATTGATGAGCTTCGGGCTGCGGCCGGAACTCTTGTAGAGCGCTCGCTCGGCCAGAATTGTAGCTCTCGTTGCAGAGCCTACTGTGCCAGAGCAAGCCGTGTTGGTGCTACCGCAGCATCGCCGTAAGACTGGCAGGAAATCGAATGAATGAGTCAATCGTACCGGCAAAAGATATGACGGCCGATAAGGCATCCGCTGAGTTAGTAGCGTTGATAGGATACAGCGCGGCTTTCGCGCGAGAAAGACTCGGGAACTACTTAGCCCGTTCGGCATAGCACGTCGGCTCCGGCGGCGAGCATTGGGTTCACATGCCGTGCGAACTTCATTGGTGGTGGGCGGAGATCACTCCATAGCGGCGGCCGAAACGGTATCGCCGTATTGCCGCCTATCGGAGCGAGTCAATAAAAGAGGTGAATGCGCGCATGACTCGACAATCATCACCGGAGGACCGAGCTTTAAAATGGCGGCGGAGGGCAATCCGGCGGGGTCAGGAGGCGGAGATAAAATTTTTGCGTCGGCACGTCCTGCATCAGCGAAATGCGTTCCTGGAAACATGCCGAGCGCCGATAAAGCAATCCCGCATTGATATGGGTCGATGGGGACGCGATGGGAGCTATCGCCATTGGAATTCGCACCTGCGCTTCGGCTTCGGCGCCGCAGGCAAGAAACGCAAAAGCAAAGAGGGGCACAAAACTGAAAGAGGGGATCATGCGAGCCTCCATTTCCTATCTACAATTTGCAAAACTCCTCAGATTGGGACTTGTTCCAGCGCTCCTCCTTTCCACCTTTATCGGCGCGCCGCTTGAGCATTCCGGGCAGCGGATCCGAGGCGACACGCGTGGTGCTTTCACATTTGGCTTCAGATTCATAAGCAAGCTGGCACGAGCGAAAAAAGCCCCACCGGCCGGAACCAGCGGGGCCAAGTCAGGCGTCACAATGTCAATCGTGGAAGGATCAACTTTGAAGGCCGCGGGCTAAGAACCACCGCCGCCAACGGCGATCTAGCCGAAACCCTGTGGACGCGATGGCCAATTTTGACCACCGACAAAAAGCCCCGCCGGGCTGGTCCGACGGGGCTCTTCATTTCAGGTCGCTTCGGGGGCGGCCATGGACAGGATCGAAGAGTCGGCTTTCGCCGGACTGACTAAGTATAAAAGCTTAGCTGCGGCCGTATGGGGGGAGCGCCCGCCGCCCGAAAAACAAAAAGCCCTCGCTCCGGCTGGCCGGAACGAGGGCTGAGGCGGTCTCAAACCTCAGTTTTCACGGCGATGCGCGCGACACATTTTATTCGTCATAGCACGATCATATCTCAGCCACAGGTGGTGAGAAGCGAGTTCCGTATCATTGCTGTCAGGCCTCGTATCGGAACGTAGCTTTGATGGACGATGCGAAGCCTGCCGCCGAATGTGGATACCCCGATCGTCTGCCGATCCTCGGGGAGATTCGTCAACATCGCCGGCCCCCACACCGCCTTGACGACATAAGGTCCGTACTGCTGGGCAATCGGCAGGACGCCAAGGTTCGAGACCACCAGCTGGCTTTGTGGACCGGCGGAAACGAACGTCAGAAACTTTTCACGCCGAGCGGTTGGCGGAAACTCAGCCGACATTCGGGTTAGGAAATCGGTAGCGGCTTCCGGTGACCGGGTATTGGTGAGGCTGTCCCCGACACGACGGGCGGCGTGCCAGATCGATGTCGTCTCCTTGGTCGGGACTTCGGCCGAACCGGCACCGATGAAGACTCCGCAAGCGCCGTTTTCGATGCTGGCGATCTTGCGCAAATCGAAGGGGGATGTGATGCGCACCATCTCCTGGCCGAGCGTGGAAACGTGACGCGCCGCGACGGCGCAGATCAAATTGTGCATCGTCGTGTCGTTGGCCCTGCATCGCTCGACAAGGCAGCCTGTTTCCTCTTTCGAGAATTCAGCCGTCTCAATATTGGTCCGCAGGCCCGCGGGCATAAGAGCGGCAGACTGGGCCCGCGGCAAAATCGGCGTGATCCGGTCTGGTTCTTCCGCATCGGTAGGGCGGTGCGAAAGCCCTAAGATTTTTTCTTCGATCGGCGCAAAGGATCGGAGCGCCTCAAGCCGCTCGCCGGCAAGGGCGCGCATCATGTCGTGAAGGATCCAAACGGCGGACATCCCATCCGCGATCGCGTGATAAAATGTCAGCACAATGGCGGTGACATCCGGAGCGCATAGAGCAGTGACCCGCAGCAAGGCGCTCGCCCCGACACCCATGGGCCTTTGAAGTTCGCGCTCGGCCATCGGACGCCAGTCCGCATCCCGCCCGACGGCGATCATCTCGAGTTCGATAGGCCGGCCGGACTCGTGGAACGCCGTCCCGAACTCTGCATCGTCTACAATGCGGACTCTCAAGAGAGGATGCCGCTCGCGGACCTGGTTCAGCGCCGAGCGGAGCGCTTCGGCTCCGACGGCTCCCTCGATCTCCGCGCATAGGCAAAAGTGGACTGGATAGACCTGTGCGTAAAGATGGAAGAAATGTTCGGCGAAACCAAGCGGCCGGAGGAAACCCGGCACCTCATTCGGAATGGAACGAAGTTTTTGGGCTTCTCCCGGCATGATCGTTCTCCTGACTTTTACGCTTTACGCGACCTTCGATTTAAGTGCCGGGCGCCGCCGCAGCAGGCGCAGGGTCTCGGCCCTGGCGTCATAGGTGGCGAATTCGGCGGCCAGACGCCGCGCGTTGTGGCGGCAATCTGGCGTATCAAGAGCCGTCCGAACAGCGGTGCGGATCGCGTCCAGAGTCGGATTGTTCGTCTGGAGGTTTATGCCTGCGCCCGACCAGCCGATGCGGACATTGACGTCGGCCTTATCCTCCGTCAGCCCCGCGGCGATGACCGGTATGCCGAAGCTCAGCGCCTGGTTGACGCTGCCATAGCCGCCGTTTGTGACCAGCACATCGACCTTTGGCAGCAGCCACTCGAAAGGCAGATACTCGGCCACGCGGGCATTCTCCGGAATCGGCCCCGGTATGGCATCGACCGACCGGCCGCCCGCGGTTGCCACGACCAGAATATCGGGTTCGTTCGCGAGCGCCGCCAGCGTCGGGCCGATCACGAGGCCGAAATCATGATTGGCCACCGTGCCCTGCGTGACGAGGACGACTTTGCGTTTACCGTCCAGATCATTCGCCCAGGATGGGATGGGGGCCTGGCCGGGGATGATCGGCAGGGCGCCGATGAAGTTCACCGACGAAGGCATCGGCCGCGGGAACTCGAAGCCTGGCACAGATAATTGCATGTAGATGTCGGCATAGGCGACCGTGGCCTCGAACAAAGGCATCGTCAGAGGGTCAACGCCGTGATCCTTCAGCACGCTATTGAGCCGGGTGAGAGAGGGCCGGTCGACGCGCTCGTAATATTCCTTGGCGATGCCCTCATATTCCTTGATCTGGGCATCCGTTTCGGCCGGGGGCAGACCGATGAAAAGCGGTCCCTTGTCTTCCCGCCGCCAATGCAGGATCGAAGTGCCGCAAGCTACAACCGTCGGGCGCTTTTCGCGCGGTCCAAGCAGCATCGGGAGCAGGCCCAAAAAACATATCGTCGGCGATGACCGCGTCGGCCGGAAAGCCCTTCAGAACCTGCTGCAAGCCTTTATGCTGGTCGGAAATCCTATCGATGAAGACCTTCTCGAAGACGACGCGCAGCCAATCCAATCCGGGCTCCATGGTCTTGAGCTCCGGCGCCACATCGTGGAGGTCCTTTACATCGATATCGGAATCGCCTGGGAGCGTATGAAACCTCGCTCCGCTCTTTTCGATGCGGCCACGATAGGGCGTGCCAGAAAGGAAGATGATCTCGTGGCCATCTTCGACCAGAAACCTTGCGATCGCGAGAAGTGGGTTGAGATGCCCCGTCGCTGGTGTCGAAGCCATAAGAATTTTCATGAAGTCCTCCGTCCATGAGGCACTGGTTCTGATCGAACAGCCAGTGCGATGGGCGGACGCTAGGAGCGTCAAAATTCAAAGCCGTTACGAACCAGACACCTAAGCGTTACTGCTGTAATCTTGCCCGCCCTTGCGCGAAGCCACTCGTTAGCGGCGCGATTTGACAGCCTGTGATGAGAAAAGCTGGAAGAGCGCCGGCGCGGCAGGCTGACCCGATCTTGCGGGCTGCCCGCCGGCATGCGCGCTTGAAACCCTCTTCGTCGCGAGATTGCAGCGCCAAGCCCTAAAGCCCTGCGGTCTCCCCCGGCTGAGAGGAAATAGATCGAATGCTCTTGTATTGTTAAGGAAGAGGAGCCACTTTAGTGAGCAGCCATTAATAAAGCGGCTGAAATTCACCGGTCTGAACACCGCTTTAAGCGCGTCGTGAGAACACCTTGATGCGATATGGGCGTTCCTTCGACCGGTCCTGAGATCAGTTTTGATTTTGCTTGCTGCCTTGCCGCACCATAGGCAAGCACACGCAGCGATCGCGATATCTCGTTTGGTTCGCTTGCCGATCGAAGGTGACGTGCAACCCTAATGCGGACTATTTAGCTGGAAACCATCATGTCCAATCATATCTATTCGATCGGAGAGACAGTCATTTTCAGATCGAACCCCGCGACCTTCTCCGCCTCGGACGCCGGGACTTTCACCGTCAAGGCTCAAATGCCCCCATTGGGAGAACAGCTACAATACCGGATCAAGCGCGATTCGGAGGCCTTCGAGCGCGTTGTCCTGGAGCATCAGCTCAGCCCCTTGGCATCAACCAAAAAAGCCAATTCGGATAGTTTGTGGTTTCAGTCCTGAAATCCGCCGCGTCCGTGGGAATGCTCGTTCACATTCGATCGGCGTGGCGCTTTCAACGGCTTTCTCGCCATTTACCCGCGATGCTTCTTTGGATGCCCAGTGAAATATAATTCCGCAGCCCTATGTAAGATGTTAAAGCATCTTTGATGCGCTGGGCGGCCTGTCGATATCCGCCCTTCTCGCCGCGCCTTTGTTCCACATTTCGCCGACGCATGAGAGTTAATGCCTGCACGCATTGACTGAGCGGTCTTCGATTGGGATCGCCGTTATTCCGTCTCAAGCATTTCCCGCATTTCCCAGCCGCTGTGGTTGCGATGCCAATTATGACGCAAGGAAATCATGCGAATTGCTCAGATCGCTCCGCTCGCGGAGACAGTACCGCCCAAACTCTACGGTGGTACGGAACGTGTGGTCTCCTGGCTTACGGAAGAGCTCGTCAGACAAGGTCATGAAGTCACCCTTTTCGCGGCGGGCGGTTCGAAGACCGCTGCGAAGCTCGTCACAGGTTGCGACAAAGGCTTGCGTCTGCAAGGCATAGCCGATCATACCGCCAGCAATATCGTGATGCTTGACAAGGTCCGGCGCCAAGCCGATCAGTTCGATATTATTCACTGCCACATCGATCTGCTGCAATATCCTCTCTTCCAGGATTTGGGCCACAAATTCGTGACGACCTTGCATGGCCGTCTCGATCTGCCTGACTTCTGGCCTGCTTACAAAGCCTATCCGCATATGCCGCTCATTTCGATCTCGGATGTGCAGCGAAAGCCGATGCCGTTGGGGGTCAATTGGCTTGCGACCGTCTATAACGGCTTGCCCGCGGAGGCGTGTCCCTTCAACGCAGCCGGCGGCGATTATCTCGCCTTTCTAGGACGCATCTCGCCGGAGAAAGGTCCCGACCGCGCGATCGAGATCGCGAAAAGAGCGGGCGTCAAGCTGAAGATGGCAGCGAAGGTCGATAAGGCCGATCTCGCTTATTTCAAAGAGGTGATCCAACCGATGCTGGATCATCCGCTGATCGAATTCGTCGGCGAGATCGATGACAGTCAAAAATGTGCTTTCCTCGGAAATGCACGCGCGCTCCTCTTTCCCATCGATTGGATTGAGCCTTTCGGGCTGGTCATGGTCGAGGCCATGTCGTCCGGAACGCCGGTCATCGCCTGGCGCAACGGCTCGGTACCGGAAATCATCGAGGATGGTATCGGTGGGCTCATCGTCGATTCGATCGATATGGCGGTCGAAGCAGTTCACCGGATCAACTCGATCGACCGAGCCGGGGTTCGGCGTTCCTACGAATCAAGGTTTACGGAAAAGCACATGGCTCGCGGCTACGTCTCAGCTTATGAAAAGCTCATCAGCAAGCCACAATCGCGGCTTAAGTTGGTGAATGCGGAATAGCCGGACTCCGTCGCAGTCTTTGCCCAAGGGCAACTAAGTACGAAACATATCGCTGCGCAGCATCCTTCTCCTGCGCCTTCTGAAATCGAGGGCGGCTCGGGCACATTCGCGCCAAGCTGAAAGATTGATCATGACACAGGCCACCGCCTACGAAGGCGATATCGAGGCCCCGCACGAAGAGGTCTCCGACTATTATATCGAGCCGCAGACTTCGCTCGTCGAACGTCCGCTGCGGGCCCTCAAGCATGGTGATATCTTCGCTGTGCTGGACAGCTACGGCGACATCGGCGTCGGCCCCGAAGGGCCCGAAGGCGTATTTTTGCGCGACACGAGATATCTCTCGAAGTTCGATCTGAGATTTGAAGGCAGGCGGCCGCTTTTGCTCGGCTCGGTCGTCGAGGATGACAATGCCTCGCTGTCTGCGAATTCGAGCAACCCGGATATCCACGATGGCACCGGTATTTCCATCCCGCGCGATATGATCGCGATGGAGCGGACCAAGCTGCTCTTCGAAGCCGGATGTTACGAGCGTATCGGGTTCTTCAATTACGATCGCCGGCAAAGAGCTTTCCGTATCACAATCCACTTCGACGCGGACTTTCGTGACTTGTTCGAGGTGCGCGGAGCGCACCGAAAAGCCAGAGGCAGGCGCACCGCGCGTATCGTCGCCCCAGAACGCGTGGAACTTCGATACGATGGTCTCGACGATGTGAGCCGATATACGACTTTTAATTTCTCCCCCGCGCCGCGGCGTCTCGACACGAATGTCGCTGAATTCGATATCGTGCTCGAACCCGGCGAAAACTGTTCGATTTTTGCCAGCGTCACCTGCGGGGAAGGCCAGGCTCTTGAGCCGCTGCATTTTTTGGCCGCCTATCGCGCCGCGAGACGCGGCCTCAGAGCGCTGACGCAGAATATCGCAACGGTCGAAAGCTCGAACGTACTCTTCAATGAAATAGCTTGCCGTTCGACATCCGATATTTACACGCTGGTCAGCCAGACCAAAAATGGTCTCTACCCCTATGCGGGTATTCCATGGTTCAGCACGGTCTTCGGCCGTGACGGCATCATCACCGCGATGATGATGCTTTGGATCGATCCGATGATCGCGAAAGGCGTGCTCCTCTATCTCGCGGAAACGCAGGCCCAGCATTTCGATCCCGAATCCGATGCTCAGCCGGGCAAGATCCTGCATGAAGTGCGGCACGGCGAAATGGCGCATCTCAAAGAAGTGCCCTTCAGCCATTGCTACAGCACGGTCGACGCCACCCCGCTTTTCGTGATGCTGGCGGGGCTTTATTTCGATCGGACCGGCGATAAAGCCACCATCGAGACCATCTGGCCGAATATCGAGGCGGCGCTTCTCTGGTGCGATACGCTGGGCGATCGGGACGGCGACGGTTTCGTCGAATATTACCGGGAGGCGGAGTCCGGCCTCGCTAATCAGGGATGGAAAGACAGTCAGGACTCGATCTTTCACGCGGATGGATCGGAGGCGCGTGGCCCGATCGCGCTTTGCGAGGTGCAAGGCTATGTCTATGCCGCCAATCGCGCCGCGGCGGCATTGTCCAAAATGCGTGGGAGCATATTCAAGGCCGAAGGGCGGGATATGC
>JAATEW010000344.1 GCA_015655535.1 Hyphomicrobiales bacterium
CGCGGACTGGTTACAGGCGCCCTTGGGAGACGCCTTATTTTGAGGGGTCACCTTGCCAAAACAGGGTAAACAAACCTTTTCTTTTCCGGGGTTTGGCCGGTTCCGAGTGCCGTTCCGCGCTGCTAGGGTCCGAGGGCTCAAGGAGTAAGTGCCATGTCGGTTGCCTACGATTACGACGCCAAGACCGCGCCGAACGATCTCGAAGCCTATTGGATGCCGTTCTCGTCCAATCGCGCGTTCAAGCAAAGCCCGCGCATGGTCGTGCGCGCCAAGGACATGCATTATTACGCGGCGGACGGCCGCGCCATTCTCGATGGGACGGCGGGCCTCTGGTGCGCCAATGCCGGGCATAGCCGCCAACCCATCGTCGAAGCCATTCAGCAACAGGCAGCCGAACTCGACTTCTCGCCGCCCTTTCAATTCGGTCATCCGAAGGTCTTTGCCTTGGCGTCGCGCGTCGCGGCTTTGGCGCCCGGCGATCTTGACCATGTCTTCTTCGCCAACTCCGGCTCGGAAGCGGTCGATACGGCGCTCAAGATCGCGCTCGGCTATCACAATGTCTGCGGCAATGCCTCAAGGACGCGCCTCATCGGCCGCGAGCGCGGCTATCATGGCGTCGGCTTCGGCGGGACTGCTGTCGGCGGGATGGTCGCCAACCGCAAGATCTTCGGCAATCTGCTGGCCGGTATCGACCATCTGCCGACGACCTATAATCGCGCCGAACAGGCCTTCACCAAGGGCGAGCCCGAATGGGGCGCCCATCTGGCGGACGAACTCGAACGGCTGGTCGGGCTTCACGATGCCTCGACGATCGCCGCCGTGATCGTCGAGCCCATGGCGGGCTCGACCGGCGTCCTGCCGCCGCCCAAGGGCTATTTGCAGAAGCTGCGCGCGATTTGCGACAAATTCGGCATTCTGCTGATCTTCGACGAAGTGATCTCAGGCTTCGGACGCCTCGGCTACGCTTTCGCGGCGGAACGCTATGGCGTGCTGCCCGACATGATCACTTTCGCGAAAGGCATTACATCCGGCACAGTGCCGATGGGTGGCGTGCTGGTTCGCAAAGGCATCTATGACGCCTTCATGAAGGGCCCAGAACACGCCGTCGAGCTTTGTCATGGTTATACCTATTCCGGCCACCCGCTCGCCTGCGCGGCGGGATTGGCCACGCTCGATCTCTACGTCGCCGAAGGGCTTTTCGAACGCGCGCGGGCGATCGAGCCGCTCTGGGCCGAGGCCGTTCACAGCCTCAAGGGCACGCCAAATGTGCTCGATATCCGCAATTGCGGTTTGACCGCCTGTTTCGATCTGGCGTCTCGCCCCGATGCTGTCGGCAAGCGGGCCTTCGAGGTGATGGACAAAGCTTTCCACGAGTTCGATCTTCTGGTCCGGCAGGCCGGCGAAGCGATCGTTTTGACGCCGCCCTTGATCGTGAGCGAAGCGCAGATCGGCGAGATCGTCGAGAGGCTCGGCAAAGCGATCAAGGCTGTGGCTTGAGGTCAGCTGGGCTTTTGACATTGGTGGCCTTACGGGTGCGAGATTTGGAACGGCCGATGTCGTTTCAAATCCGCCTTGGCCGAGCTGCGCAGCCGAAATGACCGCCCCCATATTTGACAAAGCGTCGCTTTTTAATGTGAGTGAATAATCACTCACATGTTGGCAAGCCGATGCGAGATCCGGTGGCGACGAGACAAAAGCTGCATGCGGCGGCCCTTACCCTCTTCGTCGAAAAAGGCGTCGTCGAGACAAGCGTCGGTGATATGGCGCGGGCGGCTGGATTAGCCGAAGGTACGCTCTATCGCCATTATCCGTCCAAAGAGGATCTCGTCGCCGATCTGTTTGTTTCGAATTACGAGGCGTTCGGCCAGCGCATTGGAAAACTGCAAGCGGCGCGCGCGGATTTCCGCGGCAAGCTTGAGACCGTGATCGCCGAGGTCTGCCGGTTCTTCGACGATGATCCGACACTCTTTCGTTTTTTATTGCTCGTGCAGCATCAAGGATTGCCGCGCGTCAAGCACGGGCCTGACAATCCGGTCTCGATTATTCAGGC
>JAATEW010000071.1 GCA_015655535.1 Hyphomicrobiales bacterium
ACCGCGCATGCACGGGATGGAAAGCTTCCAGAAGACATCGACTGGGCCTCCATTTGCGATCCGCGCGCATCGACGGTGGTCTATATGGGGGTGAGAACCCTTGAGGCGCTCTCACAACGGCTTCTGGCCCAGGGAATCGACCCGGCGACGCCTGCTCTTCTCGTCGAACGCGCGACTTGGCCGGACGAGCACCGGCTTTATGGCACGATCGCCAGTCTTCCCGCGAAAGTTGCCCTCATCAGCCCGGACGGCCCTTGTCTGGTCATGATTGGCGCTATCTTTGCGCAACGGCATGCGACGGACGAGTCATCCGTCTCCGATAAAGACATGCTTCATACTTAACGTGCATCGCGCGGAGTCGAACCAGCGAGGTTGAAGATGCGTCGTCTGGTACTTCTCTCCATCGCTGGCGCCTTTGCCATCGCCGCTGCGATCGTCCTTTTCGCCTATCTTTACGAACGGCCCACCGTTCTACGCGTCGCCGTCGTGCGCGGCAGCGAAGACCAAGAGATCATGTCGGCCGCCGCGCAGGATTTTGTACGCGAGCGCGAGACGATCCATTTGACGGTTGTGCCAGTCGACAGTCTGGCGGCTTCCGCCGCCGCGCTCGAACATGGCCGCTCCGATCTCGCCATTGTCCGCAGCGACGTGGAAATGCCGACGAACGGCCAGACCGTTCTCATCATGCGCAAAAGCGCCGGCCTCTTCATGACGACGTCCGGAAGCGGAATCAGTAGCGTCGCCGATCTGCGCGGAAAGAAAATAGGCATCGTGCATGACCCGATGCTGTCGCATGCCGCCAATCTCAATCTGCTCAATACAACGCTTGCCCAATATGACATCGCGGAAACGGCGGTCGGAGCCATCACTCTCTCGGTCGGCGAGATTGAAAGGGCTTTGACCAACAAAGAGATCGATGCCGTGCTGGCATTCGGAATGCCGGGCTCCGACAAATTGAGCGAGACCGTGGCCGCGGTCACGCGCGCCAGCGGCGGCAAGCCCGTGTTCATCGGAATACCGGAAGCCGAAGGCATCGCGCAGCGTTCGCCGAATTACGAGTCGATCGAAATCGTGCGCGGGCTCTTCCCCGGCACCGCACCGCAACCCACGAAATCTTTCCATACTTTGGGGGTCTCGACGCGCCTCGTCGCCCGCAGCACCTTGAGCGACACGGTCGTCGGCGACCTGACCCGGATCCTGCTCGCGGCGCGGCCCCGCCTCGCGCTCCGCGTGCCGGTGGCTGCGCGGATTGTCGCACCCGAGACCGACAAGGGCGCGGTTTTGCCCGTCCATCCGGGCGCCGCGGCCTATCTCGACGACGAGGCCGAGAGCTTTTTCGAGAAATATAGCGATGCCTTCTATATCGGGGCGATGGTCCTTTCCGTTTTCGGATCGGCCCTCGCCGCCCTGGCGAGCCGCGTCAGCCAGATGCAGCGGGAAGGTACCGGCGAAGCGATCAGGCGGCTTCTCGACATTCTGCGCGAGGCGCGGGAGGCCGATCATGTCTCGGAGCTCGATCTGCTCGAGCGGGAAGCGGATGTGATTTTGGCGCAGTCGCTCTCCCCAAAGGGCGCCAGCGGCCCGGATCTCGGCGCATTGAGCCTTGCCGTCGACCAGGTCCGCCATGCGATCGAGGAACGCCGCAAAGTGCTGATGGCGAGCCCGAAAGCTGCTTTCGAGCCGCGGCTGGTGAAGGATTAGGCTTGGCTTCTCTTGATCCACTTCCGAAGTGCGACGAGCGACCAGATGCCCTCGACCAGGCCGAAGGGCCAGGCCCCCTGCAAGAATCCATAGAGCGAGCCGAGTGCGCAAGCCACGGCAAAGCCTAAGCTGAACCAATAGCTTCGCTCTTCGAGCGCGTAACAAACGAGCATCATCGTCACAGCGAAAAGGCCGAAAAGGCTCAGCGCGTTCATCCGACCTCCGCTGTCACGCCACTGTCTTCGTAAGGTGCGACGCCGCCAGACATTTCCAAATCATTCGAATTCCTATAAGGGATGCTGCAATTGCGAAGACGGTCGCCTATATGAGGAATCGCGTATAAAAGCCATGCGCGCCGGGCATTTCCCGAGCGCGAGCTTCGCACAAGCAACAATTTCGACTTTGAGCGGAGCCCGAATCACGCGGCTTCGCCGATTTTGATCACCTCGGGACCACCATGAAGCTCCGCAATATCGCCATCATCGCCCACGTCGACCACGGCAAGACCACGCTCGTCGATCGTCTTCTCCAGCAGTCCGGCGCCTTCCGCGAAAACCAGAAGGTCGCGGAACGCGTCATGGATTCGAATGACATCGAAAAAGAGCGCGGCATCACGATCATGGCCAAGGCCACCTCGATCGCCTGGAAAGACACGCGCATCAACATCGTCGACACCCCCGGCCACGCCGATTTCGGCGGCGAGGTGGAGCGCATTCTCTCCATGGTCGATGGTGCGATCGTCCTCGTCGATGCCTCTGAAGGACCGATGCCGCAGACGAAATTCGTCGTCGGCAAGGCGCTGAAGATCGGACTGAAGCCGATCGTCGCCATCAACAAGGTCGATCGGCCCGACGCGCGCATCCAGGAAGTGGTCAACGAGGTCTTCGATCTCTTTGCCGCCCTCGATGCGACCGACGAACAGCTCGACTTCCCGATCCTTTACGGCTCCTCCAAGCAAGGCTGGATGGCCAATAGCCCAGAGGGGCCGCAGGACGGCATGGCCCCCCTATTTGACTTGGTCGTGAAGCATGTCCCGGAGCCGACGATCGAAGAGGGCGGCTTTCGCATGCTTGGCACTTTGATCGAAGCCAATGCTTATCTCGGCCGCATCATCACCGGCCGCGTGTTTGCCGGCAGCGTGAAGCCCAACCAGGCCGTCAAAGTTCTCTCCCGCGAGGGCAAGGTGGTCGAACAGGGGCGTGTCTCGAAAATCCTCGCGTTCCGGGGCATTGAACGCGTGCCGGTCGAAGAAGCCGAAGCCGGTGATATCGTCGCCATCGCGGGTCTCGAGAAATTCAACGTCGCGGATACGCTCTGCCTGCCCGAGATGACTGAGCCCTTGCAGGCGCAGCCAATCGATCCTCCGACCCTGTCTATGACCTTCATGGTGAACGACTCGCCGCTCGCCGGCACGGAAGGCGCCAAGGTCACGAGCCGCGTCATCCGCGAACGTCTCTATAAAGAAGCCGAAGGCAATGTCGCTTTGAAGGTCGAAGATTCGCCTGGCACCGACTCGTTCATCGTCTCCGGCCGCGGCGAGTTGCAACTGGCGATCCTGATCGAGAACATGCGCCGCGAAGGTTTCGAGCTTGGCGTGTCGCGTCCCAAGGTCGTTTTCCAGCGAGATGAACAAGGCAATCTGCTCGAGCCGATCGAAGAGGTCGTCATCGACGTTGATGAAGAACATTCGGGCGTCGTGGTGCAGAAAATGTCGGAACGCAAATCCGACATGATCGAGATGCGCCCCTCTGGTGGCAATCGCCTGCGGCTCGTCTTCTATGCACCGACGCGCGGCCTCATCGGCTATCAGGGCGAGCTTCTGACCGATACCAAGGGCACGGCCATCATGAACCGCCTCTTCCATGAATATGCACCGTGGAAAGGCGAATTGATGGGCCGCCGCAACGGCGTGCTCATCTCCAACGACCAGGGTGACTCCGTCGCCTATGCCATGTGGAAGCTCGAAGATCGCGGCCCGATGATGATCGAGCCGGGCTGGAAGGTCTATCGCGGCATGATCGTCGGCGA
>JAATEW010000266.1 GCA_015655535.1 Hyphomicrobiales bacterium
AGCTGGCGTTCCGAATAAGATTGTTCCGGCTGCGCATCGGAGCGATAGAGATCGCGCACGACCTCGGCAATCGCGACGAGATCGCCGGAATTGATCTTGGCTTCATATTCCTGGGCGCGGCGCGACCACATCGTCCGTTTGACCCTCGCGCGGCCGGTCAAGGTGTCGAGCGCTTTCTTCACGACATCGGCCTCGGCAAGCTTGCGCATGCCGACGCTCGTAACCTTGGTCGTCGGCACTTTCAGAATCATCTTGTCCTTGATGAAACTGATCACGAAAAGTTCAAGCTTGAAGCCGGCGACTTCCTGCTCCTCGATGGCGATGATCTGCCCGACGCCATGCGCCGGATAGACGATGAATTCCGTCACCTTGAACGCCCGGCCGGCATTCGGCGCAGCCGGCTTATGCGGAACAGCCGGCTTGACGCCCGGCTTTTCGTTTCTCACCTCCGGAGCCTTGACCGGGGCGGATTTCGACTCCGCCTTGGGCTCTTGAAGGGTCGGCTGCGCGCCTTGATTGACTTGTGGTTTGGCTGCCTTGCCGATCATGTTTTTTTCTACTGCTTTCTTGAAGGCCGCCGCGAGCGACTCAGTCGACCTCGCGGGGGAGGATACGGCAGCCGCCACCTTGGTCGCAGCATTATTTAACGCGCCATCCGCTAATTTTTTCTCAGCGGCGGGAGCTTGGACGGGTTTGGTGGCGGCCGCCTTCGGTTGAACCGTCTTCGACGGTTTGGCCGGAGCCGCTGCGGATTTTGTCAAAACGGGCTTTACCTTTGTCACGGCCGCCTGCTTCGGCGGGGCTTTCTCGACGGTCTTTTTAGTGGGAGCCGAGGCTCCTTTGGTAAGCTTGGGCGCCGCAGCGCTGTCCTTGGCCTTCGCGCGCGCCTTGATGGGCGCAGCGGCTGCCGCCCGGACATTGGCCTTCGAGCGGGACGCCGCCGCGGCCTTTGTCTTGCGGGCAAGACTGGTCGAACGTGCCGTAGAGGCGGCGGCGCGCGACGCGGTGGCAACCTTGGTCTTTACCGTTTTCGCGGCTTGAATTTTCTTGGCCGAGGCAGCAGCCCGTGACGTTTTCGTTGCAACCGCCGGTTTGGTCGTCCGCGCGGCGCTGCGTGACGGGGCCGTTGCAGCGACTGTCGTTCTTGACCGGGTGGCGCCCGATCTGGCGCGCGAGGCCGCGGCCTTCGGTGCCTTGGCCTTGGACGGGGCGACCTTTTTCGAAGCAGGCTTAGCCGCGACCGCACGACCGCGCGCGGGGGGGGCGGATGGCGCTTTTTTAAGCTTCGGCACAGCGCTTGGCGCGGCCTTTCCCTTGGGCTTAAGGGCTTGAGACCGTTCCGTCTTGCTCGAACCGGCCCTGGTTTTGGTCGATTTATCGTTTTTCTTGACGGACGACATACGCAGCGCACTCCTTTTTTGTTCCGCTTTGGAGACGGAACGAATTTCGGCGTCAAACCTCGGCTTGCCGCCACGCGCAGGCCCAACTCCGCCTGAAACGGAGCTGAAAACGGCTTTTGCGCGTCATTTCTCGGTTATATGGTTGGACCCACGCCCGATTGCATCGGATCTACCCACATTGTAAAAATAATCGCCTTGGAAGCCCGACGGAGCTCACCAAGGCGCGAACGAAAATGGCCACGCTTCAGCTGCCTGTTAAGAAACAGTTTATCAGCTTGAACCGCGAAAATCAAAAAATATGACGCTGGCATGTGAGTTCAACGGGTAATAGTTAACCCGCGCCCACAGAATTTTGTGATCCTGCCATGAGGATCACACACTTCTTCAGTTGAAGTCTCTGCGCATTAAGCAAGAATAGTGCCGAATATCACTCGCCTTTGGCTTTTTTACTGCCCTTGGCGCCGCCCTCGCCCGGCTTATCGGAGAATAGGCCTTCCTCATATTTGTTCTTTTTGCCGTTGAGCTCCTTGGCTTACGGGAGAGCCTTGCGCTTGATCGCGAGGTTCGGCCAGATCTTCGCCATGTCGGCATTGAGCTTGGGGAAGACGCCGAGGTTCTTGGCCGTGTCGGGCTTGATGGCCGCGGCCGGACATTCAGGCTCGCAGACGCCGCAATCGATACATTCGTCGGGATGAATGACCAGCATGTTCTCGCCCTCGTAGAAACAATCGACGGGGCAGACTTCGACGCAGTCCGTGTATTTGCATGCGATGCAATTATCGAGAACGACATAGGCCATGAATTGCCTCCCGGTCTGATGGCACTTTAAGGCTGAAGCCGATTGGGCCACTTCAATTTGGTGTTTGGAACCGTTATCAATATCGACCTAACGCTTTTGATCTGCCGACGCAAGAAAGTTACCGGCGGAATGAGGCACAAATTCAAGGCACCGGCGCGGCGGGCGAGGTTAGTTCATCGAACAGAAGTTTCGCCTCCGGATAGGATTCGCGCCGCGCCCCAGGCGCGACGACGCGCAAGACGCGAACCTGCCGCTCAAGCGCGATCGTCAGCACGTCGCCCGCTACGACCGGATGCGCCGGGGCTTCGATCCGGCGCCCATTGAGACGGACATGGCCATCCGTCACGAGCCTCGCGGCCAATGTCCGTGTCTTGACCACGCGGGCAAACCATAACCATTTGTCGAGCTGCTGCCGATCGACCATGCCCCGCCGCAAACCGCGATTGCCATGAAGGAATGACGAAGTCTGAAGATGGAAAGAGTCCGGCCGTTCGGCAAGACCATTTTATAAGCGCCGCTATAGATCGCGGCGATTCATCCGCTCGTCGAGCGGGCTTCAGTGCCGCCGGCGCAGCAGCCGCTTCAACAAGGGTTTGACCTTCGAGCGCAACTGCTGCTGCACAATTTCAAGCCACAGGCCGGCAGTGAAGGACAATCCCTGTGCATGGATCGGGAGAAGCACGTCCGCCACCGCGATGCGGTCTTTCCAGATATGATCGATCATCGGATGATTGGCGACGGCGCAGGAATCCGTCAGCGCGACGGTCGGGCTGGCAAGCTGGGTTTGCGTCAGCTCGAGGGTGAGCTGGACGCCGGGCGACAGAGCGGCGAAGCGCTCGTCATAGGTCGTCTTCCAATAAAGCGCCCGGCTGCCGCTCTCGATCACGACGCCGATCGCGACCGGCGTTCCATCGATGTCGAGACGGTCGATGCGGCATTTGCCTTCGAGCGCCATGGACCGTGTCATCGCGCGGAAGAAGGTCGCGCCGGACGAATGCGCCAAAAGGGCGGTCTTGCGCGCGCCTTTCCAGCCTTTGTATTCGAGCGAGAGAAATTCTTCCGTCGCCTGACGGATCTCCGCGGGATCGCGGACCGGCCGATAGGTGACCTCGCCGCTTTCGTTTAAGCGCCGCCTTTGCTGGCGATATTGTTTGCGCCGCTTTGCCGAAATGGCATCCGGCGCCTGGCCGGCGGTCCCGGACAAGGCGGCGCGTTCATATTCATTGAAAAGATAGAGCCGGGTTTGGCTTGCCTCCGCATAAAGGCGGAGCAGGGCGAAGGTCGGCCCCTGTCTGGGCAGATGCGACAGCCTGAGCCCGGCGAGATTAGGGCGATGCCGGCGCAGCCAGCCGATCATCTGGTGAAGCGCGTCTTGTCCGCGGTCCCGGTCGAAGAGCGGTGTGCCAAGCGGCGCGTGTTCGTGCGCCGCGCCTTGCGCGAAAAATCCGAAGGGAATGGCCGGCAAAGACAGCGGCAAAAGTCCGAGAAGCCTATGGCGGCTATTCGTATCCTGCGTGGCCCAGACCAAGAGGAACGCCAGCTTTCCGCTCGTCCCGCAATGCTGAAGCAGCGGAATGGCAAAACCCGGTTCGAGAAAGACATTGGGTTCAAGCGCGCGCGTCACGAGGTCGGCCCAGGCCGGCCGAAGCTGGGTGAGCGCGTCAAGGTCCACGATTTCCGCGAAGAGCTCTTCCTGCTGAGACGCGCAGACCGAAGCCGGCTTCGGAGGAGCCGTGGGCAAGCCGGAACTCTCGGTCTGGAAGAAAGCAAGGCTATTCATCGCACGTCCCAAATTGGGAAGAAAACGGAAAGCTCAGGCCGTGGCCGGCAATCGATGTGTCAACAAGGAACAATTCGATCATGTCCGGGGCATGAGTCATGCCGCATCAATACGCGGCGGCATATTCCGCGCCGGAACGCGGCGACGACATGAGGTTTAAGCGAAATCCGCGAGCATATGGTTAAAGCCGCCGGCGGCCTTGCGTGATGTGTTCATGCAGCGCCGGATCGACCGGGACGAATGTATCGGCTTCGGGATCGTCGAAAAAAATACTATCGGCGCTGCGGGTGGGGTCGAACCCTTGCGCGACAAGATCCATCTTGCGCTGCTTGAAAGTCGAGGTGATGTCGAACTGGCTTTGGAAACGCAAAAACAAAGGCCGCGCGAAATGCGGCAGGTTCTCCCGCAAATGCCGTCTGAAGGTTGCAAGATCGAAGGAGTCCATATCCTTCACGACGATGGCCGCCATGCCGGCGCGGCCTTCCGTGCCCGGAATGGAGACGCCATAGACATTGGCTTCGGTGATGTCGCTGAAAGCCGTGATGGCTTCCGAGACCTGCGTCGTCGAGACATTCTCGCCCTTCCAGCGGAAGGTGTCGCCGGCCCGGTCGAGGAAATAATAATAGCCGCGCGCGTCGCGCATCATCAAGTCGCCGGTGGCAAACCATGCGTCGCCTGATTTGAAAACATTGCGCAGGATCTTGCGTTCCGAAGCCGCTTTGTCCGAATAGCCCTCGAACCGGTTGGCGGGCTTTTTCGGATCATTGATGATCTCGCCGATGATCTCGCCGGGCTCGCCCGGCACGCAGGCGATGCAAAAACCATTCGCGCCGCGCACGGGCTGTTCCGTCTCGATGTCATAGCGCACGATCGCGATCGGAAAGCGATGCTTGATCCAATCCGGAAGCCGCCCGACGGCGCCCGGCATCGAATCGAAATTGAAAAGCGCGACATTGCCTTCGGTTGCTGCGTAATATTCGAGGATGCGCGGCACGCGAAACCGCTCGCGGAATTTCATCCACACGTCTGGACGCAGCCCATTGCCGCAGCACAGCCGCAGGTGATGCGCCGTTTCCTCCGGACAGGCCGGAGCCGCCAAAAGATAGCGGCATAACTCGCCGACATAGCAAAAGATATTGCAATCATAGCGGACGATATCGCTCCAAAATTCGCGTGCCGAAAATTTCTCGCGAATGACCAAAGTGCCGCCCTTGATCAGCCCGGCGCCGAAAGCCGCTATGCCGCCGACCGAATGATACATGGGCAGGCAATTATAGACCCGGTCCGTCGGCTTCGCCGCCGTCAGGCCGGCAAAGCCGATCATCATGAGCAGAACGCGAAAATGATTGAGATTGGCGGCTTTCGGCAGGCCCGTCGTCCCGGACGTATAGACGTAAAGGCAGCGGTCCTTGCTGCTTATCGTCGGGCCCTCCCCCGCCGAAAGATTTTCGTTTGAGAATTCGCCAAGCGCTGTATCGACGCGCGGAATGGTCCCCGCGCCCGCAGCCTCGCCATGGAGGAAGATCCGGACGTTCTCGGCCAGAAGAGAACGCACCGCTTCGAGAGACACAAGCAGGCAGGCATCGACGATAATGGCGCGCGGATGCGCGACATCGATACATTGTGCGAGCGCCGGGCCGGTGAGATTCGTATTGATGAGCGCGGTGACGCAGCCGATCTTTGCCAGACCCATCCATACGCAGAAATATTCCGGGCGGTTGGGCATCAAAAGAGCGATGGTGTCGCCTGGACCCAGCCCTTGCGCGCGGGCCCAGCGGGCATAGAGATTGGCCCTCGCGTTCAGCTCTCTATAGGTCAAGGTCTCGCGGGCCGAGACGAGCGCGACCTTGTCGCCGTATTTTTCGGCGAGATTTTCGATCACTTGGCCGACCGTTTGAGTCTTCTCGGTGGCTACGGGGTGGACGGCGCGCAAGATCCGGACAAGCCCGAAAAAGTAGCGCAACTCGCGGCGAACTCTTTCTAAGAGCGGCATGATCCAGTTTCCTCGCCCGGATGTTCTTTGCACGAAGCGTCTGCGCGCAATTTGAATACTCTAGGACGGGATGAGGAAAAATGTGCAGCGGTTTTCCGCCAGCGATCAAGTCTACGCGGATTGCGCACACTTATCTGCTATCCCGCTCGAATCTATTAAGAATCGATCACGTTCGCGATTTTGGGAGCGTTCATGCCGAGCTTGAACGCGTCCTAAATCATCGTGGTCCATGGCTGCAAAGTGGTAGAGTTCCAGGATTGGAGCGTCAATCCATCGCCGCATTTGCTAAGGGACGGAAAACCGGGCTTATTCACAAGTTCGGTAATGATAGGTAAACGGCCATGGGCGCTTCCGACCCATGGCGATGTTCCGCGCTGTATTTAAAGTGGTGACGCTGGCTGACGGCGCCTCAATCGATGGCGATCATCACATCCGACGATTTGATGATGGCGCTGGCCTCCTTGCCCTGTTCGAGGCCGAGTTCCTCGACGGATTCATTCATGATCGATGCGGTGAGCACGCAGCCCGTAATTTCGATGGAAACATGCGCGGTTGTTGTGCCCTTTTGAACGTTGATGATTTTTCCGCGAATGAAGTTGCGCGCTGAAATTTTCATGATGGCTCCTGCCAATGCCATTTCCTCAAAAGGAAATGTGTGTGCCTCGAAGATATAGGCTCGCTGTCGTTTCGTCTTGAAACCATCCTGAGCGCTACAGGTCTTGAATTATAACGCTAGACGCGTTTTTCAACGAAAAAGCGGTGCGGGCTGTCGCTCCTCCGCTTAAAAGTGAGCGCGCTTACGGTTCCCGCGCGCAGCGCCAGGGCTGGGGACGTTCAACTTGAATCAAGCCATTGCCCGATTTCTTATAGAGGCATCGGATTGGTCCGAAAACCGCTTCGCACTTTCCGGTCCGATGCTCTAGGTTTGACGTTCCGCCGAGATTGCAAGGCTGCGCATCGACACCGAATTCAGATCTGAAACGAGGTCATCGTTCTAGCTGGAATCTTGCATCGGCATTGAAACGAAGCGAAAGGATCCCATTCGTGATTTTGCCTCTATTGCCGGATGCCGTTCTCGACGAATTTCTGGCCGACGACGTCGCGCTTCTCGATCTGACGACTCATGTGCTTGCGATCGGCGCCAAGGCCGGACGTATGCATTTTTCCGCGCGCAATGCCATGACCGTTGCCTGCGTGGAGGAGGCCGCCCACATCATCACGCGGGCAGGGGGCATCGTCGATCTTCAAACGCGATCGGGCGATGCGCTCGCAAAGGGTGCTTCGATCCTCGATGCGACGGGCTCCGCGCAGGCCTTATTGCGGGCCTGGAAGGTAGCGCAAAATCTCGTCGAAGTGGCGTCGGGCATTGCGACGGCGACCCGTGCGATCGTCGATGCCGCCCGCGCCGTCAAACCCAGCCTCGGCGTCGTCTGCACGCGGAAGAATGCGCCGGGGACAAAGCTGATGTCGCTGAAGGCGATCCTCGCGGGCGGTGCGACGCCGCATCGTCTGGGCCTGTCCGAAACCATTTTGATCTTCGCGGAACATCGCAGTTTTCTTGAAGCCACGCAGCCGAAGGAGACGATCGCTTTGGTGCGCCAGGCGGTTGCCGAAAAGAAGATCGTGGTCGAAGTCGGATCGGTCGATGAGGCTTTGCTTTGGGCCGCGGCAGGGGCCGACGTCATTCAGACGGAGAAATTTTCGGCGCAGGATGTAGCAACGTTGTGCCGTACTTTAGGGCAATTCCCGTCAAAACCGCACGTTGCTGTGGCAGGTGGCGTCAATACAGGCAATGCTGGCGATTATGCAGCGGCCGGAGCAGATATTCTCGTGACATCGGCCCCATATTGGGCGAAACCTTGCGACGTTGCTGTCCGGTTGGTGGCAGTTTCTTAGTTAGAAGCGCTTTTATACGGCGAGAAGTCATGCTCGAGATCCCGAAAACGCGATCCGTCCGTCCGGTCCTAAGGGCGACGTTGAGCGCGCGCGTCCTCACCCACGATCTCGATCTGGCCTTGACGACGCTTCTCTTCGCCGATGGCGAATTGCGGGTGCCGCTGGTGGACAGTCCAGTCGATTCCGCGTTGCGAATCCGAATCGACGCGCGCGACGTCTCGATCGCGCTCTCGCGTCCGATGGATGTCTCGATCACCAATCGCCTGCCCGGGCGGATCTCCGAACTGGTGCCTTTGTCGCCGCCTTATGTGCGGGCGACCTGCGAACTCGGACGGACCGAGCTTCACGCCCTGATCATGCGCGAATCGGTGGACCGACTGGCGCTCGTCCCCGGTCTGAGGGTATGGGTCATGATCAAGGCAGCGGCGATTGCCGGCACTGACCTCAGCCCAGATCTCGCGCCCCGCCCGCGGCCCTGGCCTTCACGTCGAAAGTCCAGTCAAGAGATTTCGTGAGTTCGTCGAGCGACTTGCGGGCCGAATTGGCAGCATGGCGCTCAATCGACCGGTAAAGCGCGACGAGCCTCTCGCCGAACGAGGTGATCTCCGCGCCACCGCCGCGCCGTCCCGGAAAAGTGGCGATCACCGGGCTCTCGAAAGTGCGGTTCAAGGCATCGACGACAAGCCAGCATTTGCGATAGGAGAGCCCGAGGGCACGGCTTGCACCGATGATCGAACGCTCGATGCGGATCGCCTCGATCAGGCTCAGATCTTCAGGCGTAAAAGAACCGCCATTCGGTAGCTGAAGATGAATGGCGACGCGCGCGGTTTCCGGAGTTTCTCTCTTAAGCATATATTCCCTCCCGCTGCTGATAAGAGCGTGACGGCATAGGATGTTGTCGCGCTGATACTTCATGCCTTTGTTGCGCGCATGATCGTCGTCTTGCAAAAGACCGACGGGCTTTGCGAATCTGGACCTTAGCACAAATAGGTTGAGTAAATCCTGTGTTCATTGGTAAAGCGGGGCGTGGCGCACAAGACCGTGCTGGTTTTCATAGATTTCAACAGCCCGCCGTGTCGCCGCGGCGATTTGCCGGGGCCGTTCGTCGATGCCCGTCCATTTCGCTGCGCGGCCGCTGCGCGGATCGATTTCGATGAGCTTGGCGCAGGCCGGAACCTCGGTGCCGTCGCGCACGAGGCCGCGCAGGATGCCGTCGATGGGCGCCCGGACCGGGTCGCCCTCGTGATGGCCGACGACGACGCCCTTATAGACGCGTACGCCGATATCGAGCGAGGTCCGCCAGCGCCCTTCCATATCGGCGCGCACGAAACGCTCTGGGCCGGCCTCGCCGAGGTTTATGCTTCGGCCATCGGCGGGCTCGGTGATGCCGCTCATCAATATGGTGCCATTGAGGCCCGGCTTGGTTTCGACCGCGATATCGCAATTGCCATGGACGTAAAAGCCCGGCCCCAATCCGACCGCCATTTTGGCGAGCCCGCGCAGATCCGGTTTGTCGGCATGTTTCTGCATGCGGGCATCGACGAGAATGTCGACAGATCCAAGGACGAGAAGTTCGGTCAGGCCGAGCCAGGTGATGGCGACCCGATCGGGCCGGGCGAAGACCTGAAAAGCCTCCAAGATGAAATCGATTCGATGCGCCGCTATGCCTTCAAGTTGGGCCGGATCGCCGAACAAGGCATCGTGAAAGGCCATGCCGCGCCGCATCACGGGCGGCAGGGGATCATAGGACAGAATCACATCCCAGCCGGTTTTGCGCAGCAAAACCGCGACGGCGGAGGCAATCTCATTGGTCCCGAGCACGACTGCGAGGCGGCGGTGAAGCGGCAGTCTTTGAGCAAGGCCAAGGGAGCGGTGCATGGCAAGGGTCCGTCGGAAGAGCTGATGCGCCAGAAGAGCGTTGCGAGGAGAGCCCCTTCAGCACGACTCTCCCCGGCACCAAAGCTATATCAATGTAGATATTGCTCTGTCAATTCTCGCCGATCCTAGGACCCATTTCTTTTGGCTCTTGCGCTTGACGCCGGGGGAGGAATGGAGAAGCTCTGCGCAGTCTTTGTGGACACCGGATAGTGCCTTGACCTTTCTTTCGATTGTTGCCGCGTTATGGTGGGTTTCTTCCTGCGTAGTTTTCCTGATGTCCTTGATCGGCGCCGTTTTGCAGCCTTTTGTGCAAAAGCGGCGCGCAACTTGCGCGGATCGTCCGGCAGTCTCCTTGATTCTGCCGGTCAAATTGCTCAACCCAGGGTTCGAACAGGCACAGCGCTCGGCATTCCGACAGGACTATCCGGACTATGAGATCCTGTTCAGTTCGACCGACAAGCAGTCGCCGGCGCTCGACGTCGTTCATGAGCTGATCGAGAATTTCCCCGAGCGGCAGGCCCGCATTCTCCAATCCACCGCCAATATGGCGGCAAGCCCGAAGATGAACAATCTCGTCGCGCCGCTCGCCGCCGCGCGTCATGACGTAATCGTTACCAAGGATTCAAACATCACATTGGATGCCGATACGATCCAGGCTTTCATGCGCAGTTTCACGCCGGGCGTGGGGCTTGTTTGCGCCGTGCCTGTGGCGGTGCGGTCCGAAAATTACGCGGCGCAAATCGAAGCGCTGATCGTCAACGCGCATGCGCGCGTGCTGCTCACCGTTTCGTTGCTCGGCTGCGGTTTTGGTGTCGGCAAAGTGATGCTGTTCAAGCGCAGCGACCTTGAAAAGCTCGGCGGCATCGACGCGGTCAGCGATACGATCGCCGAGGATAGCGCCATTGCCAAAGGCTTTGCGAGCCTCGGATTGAAGACGCGATTCGCGCATCGGACGGCGGCACAGGAAATCGGCCGGCGCAATTTGCATGAAATTTACGAGCGCCAATCCCGTTGGGCAGTCATCCGCCGCGCGATGGAGCCTTGGACCTTTCCGCTGGAGCCGATCTATAATTCGCTCGTGACCGCATTTGCCGCGGCCGTTGCCGCGCCCTTGGCCGGTGTGTCGCCGCTGTTCGCCGCGGCCAGCACGCTCGGCATATGGTTTGTCGCTGAAATCGGTGTCGCGGCCTTGAAGGGCTGGGAAGTGTCTTTCTGGTCGCCGCTCGCATTTTTGGGACGCGAGATTTTAAGCCTCATGGCGTGGCTGCATGCTTGGACGACGCGCGATGTCGTCTGGGCGAACAAATGCCTGCATGTCTATAATGGCGAGCGGCGCTAGAATCAGGCCTCAGGTTTTGTCCTTGTCGCCGCGCGACGGCGCTTCGAACGCTGTCTTGAAGATGGTGTCCCACCAGGGCGCGCTCACGCCGAAGCCGCGCGCGGGATCGCGGAAATGATGCAGCATATGCGCCCGCCGCATGGCAATGCCGAGGCGCGTCTTGGGCTCCGCATGATGCAGATAGTAATGCGTCATGTCATAGCTGATATAGCCGATGAGAAAGCCGGTCAGAACCGGATAGGCGAAGGGCCAGCCGAAGATGAGCGTGGTGATGACGAAAGCTATCGCCATGATCGGGCCGCTGAGCAGTGGCGGCATGACGAGCCGCAACGGATCGTTCGGATGGACGTGATGCACGCCATGGATGAGAAAATGGATGCGGGCGCCGAACTTGCCCGGAAACTCATAATGAAACAGATAACGGTGGCCCAGATATTCGGTGAGGGTCCAGATCAGATAACCGAGTAGCGCAGCACCGACGGCGACCGGCACGGACAACGCCTGGACGCTCAGATAGGAAAGCAAAACCACGATGGGCGTATAGACGAAAAGCGGCATCGACCAATGCACGCGCGAGAATTTGTCAAGCAAGTCGTTTTCAAAAAGCCGCGGCGACGCGCTGAGACGATCTGCTTCGGTTGATCTGGTTTGGCTCATCTTGGTTTATCCACCTTCGTCGGGAGGCTTGGCATGTTGTGTTCAATTACCATATCCGCGGCGGAACGCGCTCAAATGGCAGACACTTTATCAGCGCATTTTCATGCCATGTATTGTCTATGTGATTGTATTCGCTCAGAACTATAATTTATGGCATACCATTCTAGAAGGATGCGATCCAGGCACCACACGCGTCACTTTTTATTATAATATCATGCCACTGTTTGATTTGGATCAAGCTGCGACGTCAAGTCAGAATAAGGCCCCTTGCCGGCCGGCCCTGGCGGGCCATGTAAAATGGGTCCAATAGACAGCACGGGCCATGCGCTTCAAGTCCATGAGCCCACAGCGGCGCAGAATTGCGTTTGATGTGTCTCACCCGTTCTTCCACGCGGAATGAAGAGGTTCGAGAGATTGGATGTAACACCGATACGAAAAACCCGCGAAAAAGCGCTGCCGCCCGAACGCCGTCCCGCGAATGCGGTACGGCCCGAGGCGCTTCGGCAGTCTATTCTCGACAGGCTTGCTTTTGCGCTCGGCAAGGATGCCGCTTCGGCGACCCCGCATGATTGGTTTTTTGCGACGGCGCTGGCCGTTCGCGACCACATCGCCACTTGCTGGATGGCATCGGCGCAGCGGACCGACGAGGCCGCGAGCAAACGCGTCTATTATCTCTCGATCGAATTTCTGATCGGCCGTCTTTTGTTCGACGGATTGGGGAATCTCGACCTCACCGAATCTGTCCGCGAGGCCCTGTCCGGCCTTGGCGTCGATCTCGACGAGCTGCGCGGGCTCGAACCCGATGCCGCGCTCGGCAATGGCGGTCTCGGCAGGCTCGCCGCCTGTTTCATGGATTCGATGGCAAGCCTGGCGCTGCCGGCCTTCGGCTATGGCATTCGCTATAACTATGGTCTGTTCAAGCAGATCATCGAAGACGGATGGCAGACTGAAGCGCCGGACCGCTGGCTCGACTTTGGCAATCCTTGGGAGTTCAGGCGTCCTGAGATCACCTATCCCATTCACTTTGGCGGCACGGCCGAAGTGATCAAGGCCGAGGGGGATGGCAAGCGCGGGGTCTGGCATTTCGCCGAAACGATTCTCGCCATGGCCTATGATACGCCGATCGTCGGCTTTGCAGGCAAACATGCGAATACGTTGCGGCTTTGGTCGGCGCAGGCGGAAGAGCCGCTCGCGCTTGCGGCTTTCAATCAGGGCGATCATATCGGCGCCATGGCTGCACGCGACGGGGCCGAAGCCATCTCGGACGTGCTCTATCCAAGCGACGACAATCCGGCCGGCGAGGAACTGCGGCTGCGCCAGGAGTTCTTCTTCACCTCGGCCTCACTGCAGGATCTTCTGCGCCGGCATATCGCGGCTTTCGGCGATATCGCAACCCTGCCGGACAAGGCCGCCATTCATCTCAACGATACGCATCCGGCGCTCGCTGTCGCGGAGCTCATGCGGCTTTTGCTCGACGAACATCATGTGTCCTGGGCAGAAGCTTGGTGCATCACGTCGCAGACGCTGAATTATACCAATCATACGCTTTTGCCGGAGGCCTTGGAGACATGGCCGATCGAGGTTTTGGGCCGCTTGCTGCCGCGCCATCTTGAGATCATTTACACGATCAATTACGATCATCTGAAAAGTCTGCCGGAGGCTTTGAAGGCGCCGGACTCCGTCGCGGCTCTGTCGCTCATCGAAGAACGCGGCGAGCGGCGCGTCCGCATGGGTCATCTGGCTTTCATCGGCTCGCGCCGGATCAACGGCGTCTCGGCTCTGCACACCGATCTCATGCGCCGCACCGTCTTTCACGATCTCGACCGGGCCTATCCGGGGCGCATCGTCAATAAGACGAACGGCATCTCCTTTCGCCGTTGGCTGCATGAGGCCAATCCGTCCCTGACGAAGCTTCTGGTCGAAACCCTCTCGCCGAAAATTCTCGAAGACCCGTCGGCCCTGCGCAAGCTCGAAGCTTTCGCAGACGACCCGGGCTTTCACGCGAAACTCGCCGCGACGCGGCAGGTGAATAAGGAGGCGCTCGCAAAACGCATTGCCGGGCGGCTCGGCATTCTCGTCGATCCGCAGGCGCTCTTCGATGTGCATATCAAGCGCATTCATGAATATAAGCGCCAGCTTCTCAACATTATTGAAGCCATCGCGCTCTATCTCGAAATCCGCGATGCGCCGGGCTTCGCAGCCGTGCCGCGTGTCAAAATTTTCGCAGGCAAAGCGGCACCGAGCTATTGGCATGCGAAACTGATCATCAAGCTCGCCAATGCCGTCGCCGAGGTCGTCAACAAGGATAAGCGCGTCGGAGACAAGCTCAAACTCGTCTTCGTCCCGAATTATAATGTCGCCATCGCCGAAGCGATCATTCCAGCGGCCGATCTTTCCGAGCAGATCTCGACGGCCGGCATGGAAGCCTCCGGCACGGGCAATATGAAGCTTGCCCTGAACGGCGCCTTGACGATCGGCACGCTCGACGGCGCCAATGTCGAAATCCGCGAACAGGTCGGCGCGGAGAATATCTTCATTTTCGGCGCGGTGACGGAAGAGATAGCGCGAAAGCGCAAGGCGGGGTTCACGGGCGCGGATGCGAAGGCTGCGTCGCCGCGTCTGGCACGCGCGCTCGACGCAATCGCTACGGGCGTTTTTTCACCCGACGACAAAGGCAGGTTCAAACCCTTGCTCGATGCTCTGCTCGGCTATGACCCATTCATGGTGGTGGCGGATTTCGATGCCTATTGGGAGGCGCAGCGCAAGGTCGATGCGCTTTGGAACGACCCAGCGCAGTGGTGGCGCGCCGCGACGTTTAATATTGCGCGGATGGGTTGGTTCTCGTCAGACCGCACGATTCGCGAATATGCCGACGAAATCTGGTGCGCGAAAACGCTGTCTTAACCGTATTTCGAAGCCCTCCGTTTACCCTGTAAATTTGCGAAATCTATACCCTAAACAACATGTTAGGGTGGTGCTAACCACGTCTCGTCAGGCTCTGATAACGTTACCCCCTTAAGGTTACCACGTCTTGAATAGAGGCATCGGCTCGCACGGTGTCTCAAGTACCAGCGTGGAAGCGTGTCATGTTCCCTCGATTCTCTTTTGCCTCTCTCCTCGGGCTATCGCTCGTGGCGACGCCCTTGGCGGTCCATGCCGACCCGCATGTGATTTCCGGCGTCGGGCCGCGGCAGGCCCAGCCTTATAACGATCCCTATGCGGCAGAACCGGCCATGCCGCCTGAGCAAAGCGCGCCCGGCAATTACGGCGGCGGCTTTCTTGAATTGCTGATGACCGGCCGCAATCCGTCGTCCCAAGGCTACATGCCAGGGCCGCATTCGTTGAATGCGCCTTCGGGCGCGGCCTCGCAGATGACGGCCTATGCCGATCCGCAAGGCGGTGCGCCGCGCCGCGAGATCGATCCGGTCTTTCAGCGCCAGGAGGTCGATTATTCCGGTAAGGAAAAGCCCGGCACGATCGTCATCGATACGCCGAACAAGTTCTTATTCTATGTGGAGCCGGGCGGCCGCGCTCTGCGCTATGGGATCGGCGTCGGACGCCCCGGATTTGAATGGTCGGGCATCAAGACGATCAGCCGCAAGGCCGAATGGCCGGATTGGACGCCGCCATCTGAAATGCTGCTGCGCCGTCC
>JAATEW010000378.1 GCA_015655535.1 Hyphomicrobiales bacterium
CGACGAGATCGAGAAGGCGCATCCGGATGTCTTCAACGTGCTGTTGCAGGTGCTCGACGACGGCCGCCTGACCGATGGTCAGGGCCGCACCGTCGATTTCCGCAATGTGCTCATCGTCATGACGTCCAATCTCGGCGCCGATTTCCTCGTCATGCAGAAGGAGGGCGAGGATTCGGCCGCCGTGCATGACGAAGTCATGCAGGTGGTGCGGGGTCATTTCCGGCCGGAGTTCCTGAACCGGATCGACGAAATCATCCTCTTCCACCGGCTGCGGCGCGAGGATATGGCGGCGATCGTCGATATTCAGATGCGGCGGCTCGGCAAATTGCTGGAGGACCGGGACATCACCCTCGACCTGCATCCGGGCGCCCGCGCCTGGCTTGCCGAAAAGGGTTACGACCCGGCCTATGGTGCAAGACCGCTGAAGCGTGTCATTCAGAAGTCGGTGCAGGATCTGCTGGCGGAGAAGATCCTCGCCGGTGAGATTCACGACGGCGACCGGGTGACGATCAGCGTCGGCGCCAATGGGCTCGTGCTTGAACCGCATCGTCCGGCGGGCGAGCGCGGTTCGACCGTGGTGAATTTCGCTAAGGGAGCCTGAGACAGGCACCCGAAGAGCATGATCTCGAAGGGCAAAAGCCGGACTGCTCAAAAGTTTGGCTTGACTCTTGCTGGTGGTCGGGCAGGCTAAAGGCGCGATGGGGTGGCTGGAAGAAGCGGCCCCATTCAGCGACCCACTCGACAGAATGTTGACCGGAATCGCCTCGCTTTTAGCCCAAGCTGAGCGATAATCTGCGCTTTTTCGCGCTCTTGAGCTCGAAAGCGCGGTCTGCTATCGGGAAGCGGGTTTAGCAATTAGAAATATGTGAAATAGAGGAGAGAAAGAAATGCAGCTGGCTGCGGCCTATGCCGAAAAGAGCGTCGATGAAATCAAGGCAGCGCTCGCTGGTGCGACCTTGCGGGTCTATTCCTGCCCTCAGCCCAAAACCCCGGATCATCCGATCATCCGGAATGGTTTTCTGGCCGAATTCACGCTCTCAACCCCGGCCTTCAATGGCGACGAGATCCTTGCCGAGCCGGTTCCCGCGAAGAACGTCGGCACGCCTCTCTTCTCGCGTGCGACGACCCCCGATGGCGCCGTGATCGGCGATTTCAGCGCGGGACCTGGCGATTCCGATATCAAGTTCGCGGAAGTTTCCTGCTCCAAGGACGCTCCGGTGAAGATGACCAAGCTTCAGATCCGTCCTGGCGTCGACAATGGCAAGCAGCCGCTCTCGCCGCGCGACAAAATGGTCGAGCAGTTCAACATCTCGCAGCTCTCGCACGAGAACAGCTATCATTGGAACCACGACTTCGACGCCCGCAAGACGAAGTAAGTTCTGTCTCTGGCTGACGAGCTGGATGCCAATTAAAAAGCCCGGTCCAAAAGGCCGGGCTTTTTCGCGCTATAGCGGGCTAGAGGACCGCTTGCCGGCCTTCGCCGCGGGGCAAGGCTAACCCTTCACGAGCCGATCTTGATGGGCGCCGTCAGGTCGGCATATTCGACCTTGAGACCAGCCTTGATGACGGCGGCCTCATCCGGGTACCAGGTCGATTCATGGTCGAGCATGTCGTATTTGTTCAAAACCTGAACATATTTCGACTTATAGTCGACTTCGCAGCGTAAGCCCTTGCCGGGATTGTCGGTCGGCCGCAGCTTGCTTTCCCAATCGATGAACCAGCCTACGGGTTGGTCGCTCATGATCCTGCCCTCTTCGAAAACGTCAAATTGCCTGCGGCGTTTTTAAGCCAGCGGAGGCGTCGCGTCTAGCCTTCGCACCTTGATCCGATGCGCGTTTTTGGTGGTTTGAAAGTCGAGTGCTGCGAAAGCCTTAAGACGGCCGTGGATAGGCGCGATAAGAGCTTGGAAAAACTGGATCAAAGGGTGCAATTGGGTTGGTTTTAGATTATATTATGAAGAGAAATTGACGCGCGATTTCATCCCGTGTTCCAAACCCAAGAAAGCCCCCGAACCTATGGGCGAACCAGCCCCCATCAACCCTGCCTCCATGCCGCCTGATGCCGATGCCTATTATGGTGCGGATTCCATCAAGGTCTTGCGCGGGCTCGATGCCGTGCGCAAGCGGCCGGGCATGTATATAGGCGACACGGATGATGGCTCGGGCCTGCATCATATGGTCTATGAGGTCGTCGACAATGCGATCGACGAGGCGCTCGCCGGCCATGCGACGCGCGTCACCGTCACGCTCAATCCGGACAGCTCCGTCACCGTCACCGATGACGGGCGCGGCATCCCGACCGATATTCATAGCGAGGAAGGGGTTTCCGCCGCCGAGGTCATCATGACCCAGCTTCATGCCGGCGGAAAGTTCGACCAGAACTCCTACAAAGTGTCGGGCGGTCTGCATGGTGTCGGCGTCTCCGTCGTCAACGCGCTCTCGACCTGGCTGAAGCTCAGGATCTGGCGCGACGGCAAGGAACATGAGGTCGCTTTCGCGCATGGCGATGTGGTGGCGCCGCTCACCGTCACCGGCCCGGCGCCTATCGAAAACGGCCGCGCCAAGCGTGGGACGGAAGTCACCTTTCTGGCGTCGCCCGAAACCTTCACCATGCTCGATTACGACTATGGTACGATCGAGCATCGGCTGCGCGAACTGGCCTTTTTGAACTCCGGCGTCCGCATCGAATTGACCGATGCACGCGGCGCGGAAGTGAAAACCGAGGAGCTTTTTTACGAAGGCGGCCTTGAGGCTTTCGCGCGCTATCTCGACCGCGCCAAGGCGCCGCTGATCCAAAAGCCGATCATGATCCGTGGCGAACGCGACATGATCACGGTCGAGGTCGCGCTCTGGTGGAACGATTCCTACCACGAGCATGTGCTCGCCTTTACGAATAACATCCCGCAGCGCGACGGCGGCACGCATCTCGCCGGGTTCCGTGGCGCTTTGACGCGTCAGGTCACCGGCTATGCCGAACGCTCCGGCATGACCAAGCGCGAGAAGGTCGATCTCACCGGCGACGACTGCCGCGAGGGTCTCACCTGCGTGCTCTCAGTCAAAGTGCCGGACCCGAAATTCTCGTCGCAAACGAAGGACAAGCTCGTCTCCTCCGAAGTGCGGCCGGTTGTCGAAGGCCTCGTCAATGAAATGCTTGGACAATGGTTCGAGGAGCACCCGCAGGATGCCAAGACCGTCGTCGGCAAAGTCATCGAAGCAGGCCAGGCCCGCGAGGCGGCCCGCAAGGCGCGCGAGCTGACCCGCCGCAAGGGCGCGCTCGACATAGCCAATCTGCCGGGCAAACTCGCCGATTGCCAGGAGCGCGATCCGGCCAAAGCCGAACTCTTTCTCGTTGAGGGCGATTCCGCCGGCGGCTCGGCCAAGCAGGGCCGCAACCGCGAATATCAGGCGGTGCTGCCGCTGAAAGGCAAAATCCTCAATGTCGAACGCGCGCGTTTCGACAAAATGCTCTCGTCGCAGGAGATCGGCACGCTCATCACGGCGCTCGGCACCGGTATCGGCCGCGACGATTTCAACATAGCGAAGCTGCGCTATCACAAGATCATCATCATGACGGATGCCGATGTCGACGGCTCGCATA
>JAATEW010000400.1 GCA_015655535.1 Hyphomicrobiales bacterium
AAACTGATGTCCTTGAGGATCTCAGCGCCCATTCCATAGCGAAGGCCAACATTTTCGAATCGGACCACGGAGGACCTTTGCCGGTTGGTTCCAAGATCTAAAAACGGCGCCCGAGGCCGCCTCATGGGCCGCGTTTCGGCCATATCGATTCGCGCCTCTTAAGGCCGCATTAACCATAACAGCAGAGGATTGGCCGGAGCCAACGAAGGCTTTCCCTAAACCCACGTTTTCCCACGCCGAATCAGCCAAGATGTTGATCGATTGTCCCGCTTGCGCAAAATCCTACCACATTGGCCGCGCGGCGCTCGGCCCGCACGGCAGAAATGTCGCCTGTCCGCAATGCCTGACAAGCTGGTTCGTCACGCCTGACGCAAAAGGCGTCGCTGATCGCGGATTCGACGAAGGCGAAGATTGTTCCGGCGCGCCGGAAATCAACGCGGAAGCGATCAGCGAACGCGCCAGAGAGCCAAGCTATGAAGAGCTCTATGGCCCGACGGTCAGATCGGAAGAACGCATCGTGCCGGCACCGCGAAGGCACATGCCGCGGCCCTCGCGCGGAGCCGTGACGATCTTCGCCGTTTTGGCCCTGGCCGTGGGTGCGATCGGCTTTCGCGCCGCGATCGTCCGGCTCTGGCCCCAGGCGGCCAAGGCCTATGCGGCGGCTGGCCTGCCGGTCAATGAACGCGGGCTCGATCTCAAGCATTTGCAGGTCAACCTCGTTCATAACGGAGCCCAGGCGCTTCTCGTGGTCGATGGCGAGATCGCCAATAAGCGGAGCGGCGAAACCCTCGTCCCGAAGATCAAGCTCGCGGTGCGCGACGCCGAAGGCCATGAAATCTACACATGGGACGAGGCCTCGCCGAAGCCCAAGCTCCAGAGCGGCGAAACCATCGCCTTCCGGGCGAGGCTCGTCGCTCCGCCGGCCGAGGGCCATGATATTTTCGTCCGTTTCGCGGCAGCGGAGCCGCGGCAGGCGCATTAAACCAGCGCGGTGGCGGCGGCGCGCTCCGCCCCCCATCTTATGGCTGGCTTTCCGCCCACCTGGCGGTTTAGAACACGCGCGCGGCTCTCTGCCCGACCATGATCGCACCTTTTCCGGTGCCGACAGGGATTTTAAATTTGAGCGACGAATCCCCGGACGAAAACTGGGATAGACCGAAGCCCGGCCTGTTCAAACGGCTTTTCGGCCGCGCCGAGCCGCAAAAACCACAGGACGAGCCTGCCTCCAGCCCGGAGCCGCCCGCCGGCGAGGTTGATGCTTCCCAGGTTGAAATTCCCGAACCTGAAGCCGTTCCGCCACAGACCGAAAGCCGGCAAGAGGCCGAAGCACCCGCACCGCAAAAGCGCAATTGGTGGACGCGCCTGCGCGAGGGGCTTGCCCGTTCCTCCGGGTCGATCGGCACAGGCCTCGTCGAGATTTTCACCAAGCGCAAGCTCGACGACGCGATGCTGGAGGATCTCGAAGATATTCTGATCCGCGCCGATCTCGGCACCGCGACGGCGACGAAGATCACCAAAGCCGTCGCCAAGGGCCGCTTTGATAAGAACGTCGATGTCGATGAGGTGAAGGCCATTTTGGCGGCCGAAGTCGAACAGGTCTTGGCGCCCATAGCGCTGCCGTTCGTGATCGATCCGGCCAAAAAGCCTTTCGTCATTCTGATCGTCGGCGTGAACGGCTCAGGCAAGACGACGACCATCGGCAAGCTTGCATTGAAATTCCGTCAGGACGGCAAAAACGTGATACTCGCGGCGGGTGACACGTTTCGCGCCGCGGCCATCGCGCAATTGCGCATCTGGGGCGAACGGCTCGGCTGCGCCGTCGTCGCACGCGAGCAAGGCAGCGATGCGGCGGGGCTTGCCTTCGATGCCATCAAAGCGGCGCAGGAGCAGCATGTCGATGTGCTTTTGATGGACACGGCGGGACGCCTGCAAAATCGCACCGAACTGATGGCGGAACTCGAAAAGATCATCCGCGTCATGAAGAAGGTCGATGCCAGCGCGCCGCATGCCGTGCTTCTCGTGCTCGATGCGACTGTCGGGCAAAATGCCATGACGCAGGTCGAGATTTTCGGGCGCGTCGCGGGCGTCACGGGCCTCGTCATGACCAAGCTCGACGGGACAGCGCGCGGCGGCATTCTGGTCGCGGTCGCGGAAAAATTTCAATTGCCGGTTCATTTCATCGGCGTCGGCGAGACGGCGGAAGATCTCGAACCGTTCGAGGCGCGTGATTTCGCCCGCGCTATTGCCGGAATTGAAGATTAAAGTTGCGGGTAGAACTCCCTCCCCTGAACGGGAGGGATCGCTCCAAACGGATATGGTCTCACTGGACATCAAATGAACCAATGCAAACACCCCCATGCCGCTCCCGTTCGCCCCAAGCCGAACCCTTGGGTCAAATTCCTGCTCGAAATGGGGCCGCTGCTTTTATTCTTTTTCGCCAATTCAAAGCCGAAATTATTCGAGCCTTTGGTCGCGCCGTTTTTGCCGGAAACAATCCTGAACGGGCCAAGCGCCGGGCTTTTCACCGCGACGGTTGTCTTGATGGTCGCCGTCGTCGCCGCGCTCATCGCCTCTTTCGTGACGACGAAGCGCCTGCCCATCATGCCGCTTGTGACGGCCGTCCTGGTTTTGGTCTTCGGGGCGCTCACGCTTTATCTGCAAGACGATCGCTTCATCAAGATGAAGCCCACCGTTCTCTATCTTGCCTTTAGCCGCGCGCTTTCCGGCGGGCTGCTCTTCAACAAGCCCTTGCTGCCGATCGTCCTCGACAATGCGATGAGCCTCACCGAACGCGGCTGGCGGCTCTTGACGATCCGCTGGGCGGTCTTCTTTTTCGTGCTCGCGATTTTGAACGAGATCGTCTGGCGCACGCAAAGCAATGACGTCTGGGTCGCCTTCAAATTTCCCGGCACGGTGATTTTGATCTTCCTCTTCACCTTCGCGCAAGTGCCGCTCATCATGAAACACGAGCTGACGGAAGAGGCGAAGAAAAAGGCGCCGGAGCATTTTTGAGTCTGGGCGCAAACCCTCTCCCTGTGGGAGAGGGTGGCCGGCAGAGCCAGCCGGGTAAGGGGTTGCGATGTCCAATTTTGAGGGATTGTAACCCCTCATCCGCCTTGCATCCGCTCGGCACTTTCTCCCACAGGGAGAAGGTTGCGCGCCCACGGCTTTACGGCCCTCTATAAAACCCTTCCACCTTCTCCATCAGCCAGCCGAAAGCCTCGAGTTCTTCGGGCCCGGCCGTCTTTTCGATCACGATTTTGATATAGGCGATTTCAGCTTCCACCTTCTCGCGTGGCAGCATGGAGAGACGGCTTGTAAGAATCGCGAGTTCGACCACAGCCGCCTTCGCGCGGTTCATGCCCTCAAAGGGTTGATGCTGCGCAAGATGCAGGAGCTTGCAGTGAAAGCGCGGCCTTTGGTCATGCTCCTCAACATGCAGGACGGCCAATCGTGCATGCGATAAGGCCGCCACCAGACGCGGCACCGGAAAATCGCCCGCTTGGATCAGCGGCCAGGTGCTGCGCCCCGTAAGGCAGCCTGCGAAGATGCGCACGTCATCGGTATAATTCGCGGTCGCGAAAGGCACGGCGCGCAGATTGTCGAGCGTTTTCGACGGATGGAAAGGCGCGATGATCCAGCCCTCGCCATCCCGGATCAGCCCAAGCGGCGCGAGATGAGACTGACCTGACGCATCGACCGTGGCTACGATCGTCTCGCGGATCATCGGCATGCCATTGTCCTCATGTCTCGCCGCCTTCCGGGTCCGATGGTTTCGCGCGCAAAGTATGGCCCGCCTCGCGCAGCTTCGACAGATCTTCGTCCGCGGCCTTGTCCGTCGCGACACCCCAATCGAGCGGTTCATCCTGCACGAATCTTTTGCCGAGCGCGAAGGCAATCTCGGCTTTCGCCAGTTCCGTGCCGAGGTAAAATGCGTGGGCGCCATCTTTTTCGACACCAAGGCGCGGGAACAGATCCATCGCACTTCGTCCGATATGATGGCCGTCGCGATTGTAGATGTGGATGCCGTCTTCCGCGAGTTCGATGCGAAAATTACCATCCTTCACTTCGCCCGCGCGCTCGGCGATCTCGGCCGGCGTCGTGACGAAAGGCTTTTTGGCATGCAATTGCAGAAGGCCGGCATCATAGCCTTTAGGCAACGCCTGGTCTTCGCGCGCGGCAAACATCAAGCGCCGCGCCGCGTCATGCTCCTCGATCGTGCGGCGCGTATGCGGACTGACCTGCACGAGCAGAAGATCGCGGATCGTAAGCTCCGAACATATGCCGAGCAGCATGGCTGTGACGCCGCCTGAATCGGCTTCCGTCAGTTCGGTGAGATTGCCGGTGCCCATCATGATCTCGGCATCGGGGAACCTTCTGCGCGCCTCTCTATAGCCTGCGAGCGAGTCCATGAATCCGAAATGGATCGGATCGAGGATCGGATCGATCATGAAGGAGAGTTTTTTGGCCTGCGCCATCTCCGTCACGCGCCAGAGCGAGTCGAGATCGCGATGGGTTTTGGGGATCAGCACCGGCGTCACGCGATAGCGCTCGGCGACCCATAAAGTCTCTTCGGTGAGGCTCAAGAGAAAATCGGCACCTGCTTTGGCACCGCGCTCCAATTCCTCGGTCTGCGCGGAATCAACGCTCACCAGAAAGCCGTCCGCCTTCAAGGTGCGTACACAATCTTCGAGCAGCGGAAAAGGCGTGTCGGGCAGGCAGCCGAGATCGATGACGTTCGCGCCCGCCTCCCGCATGGCTGTGGCGCGCCGCATGATCGCCTCGACCGTTTGCGCCGAAGCATCGACGATCTCGCTGAAAATGCGCATGTCGTAACGCGACAGATCGCGTGGCTTGCCGCCGCGTCCCAGAAAGGCCGGCAGATCGACAAGCTCGTCCGGACCACGGATGACGGGCACGCCGAGTTCGGCGGAGAGCGCATCAAGATCGGCGCGGCAGCGGCCCGGCACCATGATCTTATCGGCTTCCACCGGGCGCGGCAGGCGGCGCAAGATGATGGCGCCCGTCATCAAGGCCGCGACCTGCACGCCGACGTCGAAGATCGTCCAGACGAAAGATGTCTCGCCGAGACCTAGCAGCACTTTTTCAAGGCGCGGGCGGGCGAGATGCCCGGTCAGGAACAGGATGCGTTCAGCCACGGGTTTCGATCTCGGCACATGCTCTCAATCTAAAGTCAGACCTAGCCAGCCAATCCCTCATCCTGAGGAGCGGGCGAAGCTCGCGTCTCGAAGGACGAGGGATTGAGCTACAGGAGTATACGCGTTCCAGGCACCATGCCCTTGGCGAAAAGCGCCTCGGCGCCATCCAGGGCCGAAGGCCCAGCGATAAAAATCTCGGCTCCGCTGGTGCCGGCAAAGCCAGCGAACAGCCGATCGACCACGCCCGAGGCCGAAAGCTCCGCGAGCGTAGGCGCGGCACTTGACGGCAGATCAGTGCTTTTCACCAGAAGAAGCTTTGTCGCGCCAAGCTCATGTGCGAGCCAGGCCGCGAGCGTATCCGATGTCGCATCCCAGGAGGCAGGCACCGGTGCGGCGGCGAGCATATGCGAAGGCGCCCAGATGGGGATTTGGCTAACGCGCCAGGCCCGGCGGATCGCCGCGGGCGTGGCTGCCATCGCCGGACGCGGCGCCATGGCTGCAAGCACCAACCCATATTGTTCCATGGCGAGAAGCGCCATGCGATGTGCGGTAAGATCGTCAAAGCCCATGTCCATTTGCGCAGCCCGCACGGCATCGGCAAAGGGCCCGCCGCCCGGAACGACAATCGGCTGGCCTGAAATCTTATCGAGCGCCCGCAGCCATCGCGGCAGAAGCGCAGATGCAGCCAGACTGCCGCCGATCTTGATGACGAAAGGCCGCTGGCGCGTGATGGGCGCAGGCAATTTAGAGCCTTTTCGGTTCTGATAGAATCAGAACCGAGCCTCTATGATCTTGTTGCTGACGCGTTTTCTTCA
>JAATEW010000005.1 GCA_015655535.1 Hyphomicrobiales bacterium
CGCCGCGCCAAAGTCGGCATTGATCTCGGCTTTCAGCATGGTCGGCATGCCTGCGGCGAGATCCTTGAACGAGGCGGCCTGCGCTTTGACTCTTATGTCATGCCCGCCCGCGCGGCCGTTGCCCGAAAGATCGAGAGCGCCATTGTCCAAAGCCTGAGCACGAAGATCGATGGCTTCCGCATGGACCTTGGCCCGGCGTATCTTGTTCTCGATCGTGACGGTGCCGTTCTCGATCGTGACGCCATCGAGCTTCGCCTCCTCGGCGAGACGGCTCATCTTGTTTTCGGGGACGGTCGGCGCGGCCTTCTTCGTCTCGCCTTCGACAATATAAAATTGAGGGTGGCTCAGGATCGCATTGACGATCCGTGGTTTGCCGGAGAGGAGGCTGCCCCAGGTGAGATCGAAACTCACCTTGTCCACCGCGAGCACCGGATCGTGGCTCGGATCGGAATCCGTCAGGCGCAGATCGGCGCCGGTGAAATGAAGCTCCGGCCAAAAGCCGAGTTCGGCTTTCGTGAAACGGGCTTGAAGACCGGTCTTGTCCTCGATGCGCCGGCTAAGCGCATCGATGAAAAGATGTTCGAGCGCAAATCCCGCGCCGATGGCGGCTACGATGATCGCGAGACCAGCCGTGCCGATTTTCAAGGCCCATTTCATCATGTTTCCAATCAAATTGATGGCTGGTCTAATAATGTCGCAAAAAAATTCAGTGTTGGACGCGCGCCCATTTCTGGCCGCCGCAGATCATGCCGCCCATGACGCAGCCTTCGACCTTCAAGGTCTCCTCGTCCTGCATCGACATGCGCGCGGCGTATTTTTGCCCGTCGCGGACATTCACGACGGTGCCCGACCACAAAGCGCCATTCGGGCGCATGCTGATCAAAACTTCCTGACCGACCATGTTCTGACCCTCTTGCGACCAGGACACGAAACCGCACAAATTGCTGCCGCAGGGGCGGATCAAAACATTAGCGCTTCCATCCGCGATGCGCCATTCCCCGACAGGGCCAGCCAGGACTTGAGCGGCAAACGACATCGAAAGAACGGAAGCGGCCCCGATCAAAGACAGAATTTTCATAACGTCCTCCTGAAGGCTGGAAGCGGGAATGGCTCCAATTTGAAAAAACATGCTTGAGTCCGGGGCTGGCTTCTGTGATTCAGGTCACAGTTGGGGGCAGGGGTGGTGATCTTGTGCTGGAGCGTCGCTTTTGAGTAACGGCTCATGACGGGTCGTATCCGGCTGCGCTCCGGCGACGCCGTCGCAGAGATGTCCAGCCAGGGCGCGGAATTGCTCCGCTGGGAGGTGGGCGGCAAACCTCTGCTCTGGACACCAGACGCGGCGGTCTGGGCTGAGACCGCGCCCATTCTTTTCCCCATCGTCGGCTGGACGCGCGGCGGGCAGGTGCGTGTCGCGGGCCAATCCTATCCGCTCGGCCTGCATGGCTTCGCGCGCCACGCGCCGTTTCGTGTTGCGCGGCTCGGCGAGGATTTCGTCCGGCTGGTTCTGGACGCGACGCCGCGGACGCTGGGCCTCTATCCTTTCGATTTCCGGCTTTGCGTCGATTACAGGCTTGAGGGCGCGGCTTTGAGCGTCGGCCTAAGCGTCGTCAATCGCGGGACCGAGCCTATGCCCTACGCCTGTGGGCTGCATCCGGGCTTTCGCTGGCCGCTTGGCGATGGCAGCCAAAACGGGCATCGGATTATTTTCGATGCGGAAGAAGATCCGCATGTGCCCGAGATTACCTCCGCGGGCCTCTTCGCGAAGACGCGCCGGTCCGTTCCGCTCGACGGCCGCGTGCTCGATCTGACGCCTGAGCTTTTCGCGCGCGAGGCCCTATGCTTTCTCGATGCCAGAAGCCGGGGCCTTCGCTTTGAGGCGGAAGACGGTACGGCGCTCCGCATAGAGGCGAAAAATTTCTCCCATATCGCGCTTTGGGCGAAGCCGCCTGCGCCCTTTCTCGCCATTGAGGTCTGGACCGGCCATGGCGACCCGGACGGTTTCGACGGCGATTTATCGGCAAAACCCTCGATGCGGCTTTTGCGCCCAGGGGAGAGCGCCTGCCACGAGGCGCGCTTTACCTTCGCGCGGGCGGGTTCTGGGCGGGACTTGGGGCAGGGCTTGGCAGCCCGGCGCAAGTCTGACACAGAAGGTCGAAACAGGGCTCATTTGGCAGAAAAACGGGAGCGGGCGGGATTGAGCGAGGCACTCAGCACACAGGCAAATACGGTTGAAACCGCGTCGGACGGCATTTTGCGCCCATCGGCGGGCAAGGCCCTGATCATCGACGGCAAGCGCGTTTCGGAACTCGTTTTGGCCGAAACGGCTGAAAAGGTGCTCTCGCTCGCGGCCTCCGGCCTGCGGCCGGGCCTCGCCGTCGTCCTTGCCGGAAACGATCCCGCGAGCGCCGTCTATGTGCGCTCGAAGGGCAAGGCGGCCGAGGCCTGCGGGTTTCATTCCGTGCAGCACACGCTGCCCGAGACGGTCTCCGAAGCCGAAGTGCTGAAGCTCGTCGAGGATCTCAATGCCGATCCATTGATTCATGGCATCCTGGTCCAATTGCCTCTGCCGAAGGGCATCGATTCGACGCGCGTGCTCGCCGCGATCTCGCCCGCCAAGGACGTCGACGGCTTTCATCCGGTCAATGTCGGCCTGCTCGGCGTCGGCGAGATCGACAAAGCGCTGGTACCTTGCACGCCGGCCGGTTCCATGGTGCTCATCGAGCGCGCCGCGAAGGCGTTGAACTTCGAAGTCTCGGGCTGCAACGCGGTCGTGCTCGGGCGCTCCAACATCGTCGGCAAGCCGATGGCGCAATTGCTTTTGTCGCAGAACGCGACGGTGACGATCGCCCATTCGAAGACCCGGGATCTCGCGGGCGTTGTCGGACGCGCCGATCTTCTTGTCACCGCCGTCGGGCGTCCGCAAATGGTGCCGGGAAGCTGGATCAAGGAAGGCGCGCTCGTCATCGATGTCGGCATAAACCGTATTCCGGCGGAAGGCCTTACGCCCGATGGCAAGCCGAAGACGCGGCTTGTCGGCGACGTCAATTTCGAGGAGGCGATCGCATATGCTGGCGCGATCACGCCGGTTCCCGGCGGTGTCGGGCCGATGACGATTGCCATGCTGATGGCCAATACGCTGAAGGCCGCGCGCAGGATCGCCGGTCTCTCCGCTAAGGCGTGATCCCAGCGCTCTACTTTGTTTTCAAAGTCAGACGGGTCTTCGTGACGTTCATTTCGAAGCGCGACAGAAATGAGCGTCCGAGAAGCCCGTCGGTTTTTCCCAGCGATTTTTCAAGCACGACGATCGGGACGTCGCTCGCCTGAAGCTTGCCGAGCTTGATCGCGGCTATGGCGGGCTTCGCATCCGCTTCGCCATTGGCCGTCATCATTCTGCGCACGCCGCTTGCCGACAGGCCCGCGCGGCTTGCGAATTCGGGACTGACCGCGACATAGGATGCGCCCGTGTCGACCGCGAATGTGCCTTCCGTGCCATTCACGCTGGCCTTGACGATAATCACACCCGAATCCGGAACGGGAAAGCTGTCGCTGCCCGTCGCATAAGATTTGCAATTGCCCTTCTGCGAGAAGCCCCTCAGCATCTCTTGCATACGCGGGTTGTCATGCGTATCGGGATCAAGCGAAATATAGGTCGATATGGGCATCATGGCGTCGCAAAGGCGCCCCGCCGACGCGTAGATTTCGCTCATTTCGGTGAAGACCCAGTCGCCGAGTTTCGCCGGTTCCCGCGCCAAGGCGATCGTATTTGAAAAACTGTCCAGCGCTTCATTGGTCATGCCGAGCGCATGTTCGGCCTGGCCTTTATGGTACCAGTCCAAATCGGCGTAAGGGAAACGGTTCGTCAGGTCGGCATAGAGGCCTTGAGCTTTTCGAAAGTCTTTCGTGGACAAGAAGAGATCGGCTGCCGCTCTCTCCGCGGAGCCATCCGACTGGCAGGATTTCGAAAATCCCAAATAGGCGTTGGCGGCGAGCCAGCTCTCTTTTTTATCTTTAAGATTTTGGCCGAGCGCGGTCATCGCCTCCCAATTGCAAGGCTGCTTTGCGAGCCTGGCCAGGGCGGAATAGACCGGGACGTCGACCAGCGCCTCGGGCAGAGGCTCGATCCCATATGTCTTATAAAGAGGCGCGAAGATTTCCGAATAGGTTTTGGGCCGCTGCCGCCCAAAATCGGCGCCGGTTACGGCCACATAGACCACCGCGCCAACGCAGGCGAAACCAATGAGCGCAAGTACAGCAGTAAAATAGCGATATGCTTTTGAGGGAGCCTTATATGGCGTTATTATCCTCTCTGCTTCAATTTTGATTTCTTCCATTGCTGTCGGCCATTTTAATCTTCTTTAGAAAAATACATAAAGTCCGCCGATCCAGATTCTTTTCGAAACAGGGCCGGTAGGCAGGGCGAAAATCGAAGCCCGCACCGTTTCGCGGGCTGAAAGCCGAAGTCCGACGGCAAGTCCAATAGTTTGGCGGACATAGCATCTGCATATGATAATGCCAATCGAGCATAAGTATTCATCGCAACAATTTGAGCAAAACCGATAGGATCTGACATGCCGGTTTCGGCAAATCCCGGTGCGTTCGGCAGGGTCGAAACAGAGTCCGGCTTGTCAGGGCACGGCAAAGGCTTCACAAAAGCAGGTATTCATTTTCGGATTCCTACGGTCCTGAAGCCAATGGCAGTGCAAACTCTCGGACGCGTTCCTTTTTTTAAAGATATTTCGGATCTCGAATTCGATCGCTTCGATCGCCGCTGCGCCTGGCGCCGTTACGACGACGGCGAGGTCGTGGTCGATTACGAGGATGAATCGTCCGATGTCTATTTCATCATTGCCGGCGAGGTCCGCATCCTGATCCGGACCATGGCCGGCAAGGAAATCATCCTGGCCGAAATGCGGGCTGGGCAGTTTTTCGGCGAATTATCGGCAATCGATGGCACAAAGCGTTCCGCCAATGTCACGGCTTTGACCAAGTCGGAATTGTGCATCATGCCGGCCGCCGTCTTTCGCGAAATCATCTTCGCTTCGCCGATCAGTTGCGACCGGGTTTTGCGCCTGCTGACGGGCCGCGTGCGCGAACTCAACGCGCGGCTGGCCGAACATTCCATATTCGACCTGAAGCACAGGCTCTATTCGGAGCTTTTGCGCATGTCGAATCCGCGTCCCGGCAAGCCCGCCGAGAAGACCGTAACGCCGCCGCCGTTCCATCATGTGCTGGCGGCGCGCATCGGCTGCCGGCGCGAGCAGGTGACGCGCGAACTCTCTGCCATGGCGCAGGAGGGGCTGATCGAAAAGACGCGCGGTGCCTTGGTTCTCTTGAAGCCGCAGGTGCTCGAAGCGCGCCTCAACGAGGCCATGCGCGAAGACGGGTGAGCGTTTTCACTATGTCTTTGGGGCACAATCCCTCCCCTTCAGGGCAGGGTGGCTTGCGGAGCAAGCCGGGTGGGGACCCCATAAAGTTGAACCCCATCCGCTCTCGGCTGCGCGGAGCGCCTTCTCCTTGTAGGGGAAGGATGAGCGCCTTCCGGGCAAGTTTTATGCTTTATGCGTCGCAAGCCCCTGCACGGGCCGGGGCGGCGGCGCCATCAGCTTCATTAGGCCGAAGATCACTAGCAACGTGCACAGATAGACGGCGAGCTGCAATTGCGTCGGCTGGTCGGTATAGCCGAGCAAGGTCTGGAACACCCGGCCGATCATGCTGTTTTCCGGCAGGACGCTGGCCGTGTTCCACATGACCCGGTCGAATTTCGTGATGATGCCTGCCTGCTGCAAAAGACCGGCGCTTTGCGCCGCCATGCCGGCCGCGATGAATGCGATCAAAACGCCGGTGACGCGGAAGAGATAGCGAAGCGGGATATTCGCGAGGCCAATGAAAGTAACGAAGCTGATCGCGACGCCGAGCCCAAGGCCCATGAGGCCGCCGGCCAGAAGCCCAAGTCCCGACACGCCGCTCGAAATGACGATGCCGTAGAGAAACAGCACGACTTCGGCGCCTTCGCGCAGCACGGCAATGCCGACGACGACGGAGAGCGCCGCGAGAGATCGCGCGCCGGTTTCGACATCATGGCCGATCTGGCGGATATGGTCGCTCATCTCGCGGCCGTGCCGCGCCATCCAGACATTGTGCCAAGTGAGCATGACGACGGCGACAGCGAGGATCGAAGCGTTGAAAACCTCCTGCCCGAACCCTTCGAGCGCGTCCGAAATCTCTTTGGCAAAAACGGCGACGAGCGCCGCGGCCGCGAGGCCGCCCAAAAGCCCGGCGACGATATAGGTCATGCGGCCAGGGATGTTCTTGGTGGCGGCGAGCACGATGCCGACGATCAGTCCTGCCTCGATGACTTCACGCAAGACGATGATCAACGCACCAATCATTCAAAGAACTCCTGATCGGGGAAGGCTGGCGGCGGCCCTGATAGTTTCGGGCCAAGCATCAAGCAGGCCAGGAAAGCACGGTCGTCGTGAATGGCGCGACGACGATCATATGACTCTGTTGAAAATAGATCAGAGGCAGATGTTCCGCAATAAGTCGCTGGAATCTTTAGAACTATTATAATCTTGAAAAAAGCGCGTCTGTAGCCGCTCGCGGTAGCCCGTATCATCGCGTGATCTGAGGATCGTCATTGCGAGCGCAGCGAAGCAATCCAGAGATAAAGACTGGGCGATGGCCCTGGATTGCTTCAGAGCGAAGCTCCTCGCAATGACGGGCTCGTTGATTGTGCCCTGACACACTAAGCGGCTTCGGCCGTCTCGGCCCGCGGGTCGGAGAGCAGGCTCAGACGCTCGATCAAAACCTTGTCGAGAAGCGTCGCCATGCGCTCCTTCGGATTGAGCCAGGAGAGGGCCTCGTCGAGGTTTTCTGCGTCCGTGAGTTTGGCTTCGGCCAGCGCCCATTCCGGCGTGATCTCGCCGCGCTTGCGGCGGCGCCTCGGCGGCAGATAGGCTTCGTGCAGAAGCCTGAAATGCGGATCGTCATGCAGCGTGCGCAAGCCGTCGGGGATCTCGTTGCGCACGCCAAGCTCCTCGGCGAGCGCATTGGCGCGGCAGACCACCTGCGGCTTCACGCTTTCCTCGGGCGTCAGCAAGAGGCCCACGCGGCGCAGGGCGACGCCAAGGCCGAGAAGGCCCGTCACCCAGGAAATGAAGATTGCGAGAATGAGGCCGGCGATCGTCGGCGACATCCAGGCAACCAGCGATGGCGAGATCAAGAGACCGGCGATCAGGCTCAAGACGCCGAGCGCCACATGCGAGCGATGCCGCCGCACGATGGCTTTGAAGGGGATCGATCCGTCGTCGCGCCGCTGCGGGTCCCAGCCGGTGTCGAAGCCGAAGAGGAAATGCGCGACATGGCCGGTCTGGATCAGCATCATGATGGGCGCCAGCAGGGCCGACATGATGATCTCGAAAAGGGCCGAAATGATCAAAAGGACGATGCCGCCGCTGCCGCGCCGCGTCGGGCCTTGCCAGAGTGCGAGCAGAAGGCCGAAGACTTTCGGCAACAGGAGGATGACCATGGTGGTCGCAAAGAGTTCGAGCGATTTCTCCGCGTCGAAGCGCGGCCAGGCCGGAAACAGGGTGAAGTCGTTCGAGAAATATTCCGGTCTGATGTAGCTCGCCTGAAAAACGAGCACGATACCGACGATCAGTTGCAGCATCCAGGAGGGCGAGGTCAGATAGCCCATGATGCCGGTGATGAAATGCTGCCGCGAGGCCCAGTGCAGCCCGGTGGCGGGCAGGATCCG
>JAATEW010000272.1 GCA_015655535.1 Hyphomicrobiales bacterium
CAAATGTTGTTGAGAAAGCGTTCAGCGCGTCATAGGGGGCTGCTCTCAGGAGCAGGATGCGCTCTTTGCCTGTTCCTCGTCACAAATCTGAGTTCTTCGTCAGTTGCACAAGACTCGGACCAGAGCGCACCGCCAAGCAAGTCATCCGTGTCGCGCAAGAAGCCGACGTCGCCGATCGCGATGGTCAATCTCGTCAATCTCCTCGTTCAACAAGGTGTCATAAGCGAGGAGCAAGGCAAGGCGCTCATCAAACAGGCCGAAGATCAGGCTTCGGTCGCGCGCGAGAGCGCAAAAGACGTGTCTATCAAGGCGGTTGAAGCCGCGAAAGCTGCCAATGCGGCCGCAGCCGCCGCCATGCCGCCGGGCACCAAACGTGTGACCTATGTGCCGGAATTCGTGAAGAAGCAGATCCGCGACGAGCTCAAGGAAGAGGTCATGAAGACCGCGGCAAGGGACAACTGGGCCTCGCCCGGCCTTTATCCGGAATGGGCTTCGCGCATCCGTATGTATGGCGATTTCAGGGCTCGCTACGAACGGGATATTTATCCAGGTGGTAATGCGCCTTTGATCAATTATGCGGGTATCAATGGCGGTGCGCCGATCGATGTCCTGAACCCGGTCAATGTGCCGTTCCTTGATACGAACGCGGATCGCAATCGCTTCCGCCTGCGGGCCCGGCTTGGTCTTGATGCTAATCTTTACGACGGCTTTACGTTCGGCATGCGGCTCGCGACTGGAGAGAGCAATAGTCCTGTGTCTCCCAATCAGACGCTTGGCGGATCCGGCGGCAATTTCTCAAGATATCAAATCTGGCTCGATCGTGCTTTCTTGAAATATCAGCCGATCGAAAACATCGCCTTTGAAGTGGGACGGTTTGAGAATCCATTCTTCTCACCGAGCGAACTCGTCTGGGACAAGGATCTCAACTTCGACGGTTTAGCAGTCCAGACCAAATATGAGGTTATGCCGGGCGTGACACCCTTCGCCAGTGCTGGAGCCTTTCCAATCTTCAATACGGATTTGAATTTCGGCACTACCAATCAGACGAAGACCGGGTCGACGGATAAGTATCTTTTCGGGGGGCAGCTGGGCACCACCTGGAAACCAGCCGACACAAGCTATACTGTCAAATTCGCTGCAGCTTATTACGACTTCACGAATGTGCAGGGTCAGCTTTCGAGTCCCTGTAATGCATTGAATACAACGGATTCTTGCAGTACCGACGCTCTCCGGCCTTCCTTCGCGCAGAACGGCAATACCTATATGGCACTGCGCAATGTCATCCCGAACGGATTGCCGTCCCAAGGAGGCACTGAGTATCAATATTATGGCTTGGCGAGTCCGTTCCGCGATCTCGTGTTGACCGGTCTTGTCGATTTTGGCGACTTCCATCCGATCCATATTACGGTTGATGGTGAATACGTTCGAAATCTCGCATTCAATGCCACAGCTATAAACGGCGTCGCCGTCAACAACCTAGGTCCAGACATCGCTCCCCATGTGCCCGGGCCTTTTGTCGGCGGCGCAAACGGCTGGTTCGGCCGACTGACTGTCGGCTATCCCGAACTTACGAAGCTTTGGGACTGGAACGTCAGCCTCGGTTATAAATATGTCGAGTCCGACGCCGTGATAGATGCCTTTACCGACAGCGATTTCGGGCTCGTCGGTGGATTGGGCAGTACCAATGCCAAAGGCTATATCGTCACCGGCAATTTAGGCTTGAGTTCGAACGTCTGGCTCACCGCGCGCTGGATCAGTACAAATTCCATCGCCGGGTTGCCGGTTACATCTGACGTGTTCCAGCTCGATTTGAATGCGAAGTTCTGACGATGCGCGCTCTGCTCACTCTTGCTATCCTTGTGTTGCTTTTCGGGCTTGTTGTGCTGCCGGCCCGAGCACAGCAATCCGAAACCGACCGTCTGCGTGATGCGTTGCGTGCCGCGATTGCGCAAACGCGGACCTTGGAAGACGAGCGTGTATCGCTCCAGGCTAAACAAGCCGAAAGCGACCGCGACCGCGAGCGGCTCAAGAAGGAAGTCGACGCGACAAAAGGCCAGCTGAAGACCGCCGAGCAGCAATATAAAGAGGCGGTCGAGACCTTCAATCAGCGATTGAAGGAAAACGCAGACGCCTTCGACAAATGGAAGGCTGCTTATGAAGAGGCCGCTGACCTCGCCCGGAGCAAGGAAGCCGAGCGTGCCAGATTCGAGGCGGAGGCCAAGACCTTTAAGGCGAGCACGAAGACTTGCGCCCAGCGTAACATCAAGCTCGTTGCGATTGGTAAGGATCTGTTACAAACACTTAAAAGTGTCGAACTTGGCGACCAGATTGCTGCCCAGGAACCTGTGATCAGGTTCAAGGCGGTGGATGTCAAAAACATGTTGCAGGATTACCAAGACAAGATCCTGGAACAGAGGGCAAATCCATGAACCGCGTACCGTCACATATCCTGCCTTTGCCGGTCGGCTACCTTGCCATACAGCTTGTCCTTGGGCTTTTAATTGGCTCCTCCACAGCGGCGCTGTCTCAAACGGTTCCGCCGAATCCGCCGCGTGGTCAGCCGCAAATCAAGGTTCCGGAAACTGCTCGAACGAAAGCTGAAACCAGTTCGGCTCCGGCAAAAGAGAAGAGCACCCAGGCCCCGGTGAGCGGAGGGGGAGAAATCATCGCCAGAGTAGGCGGAACTGAACTCAAGGAAGATGAAGTCAAGGCACTGGTCGCAGGTCTGAATCCGCGCGATCAGGCCGCGATCGCTCGCGATCCGTCGCTTCTCGCCCAGATGATCCGGATCCTGCTCGCCAACCAGCTCGCCTTGAAAGAAGCCGAGGCCAAGCACTGGGATCAAAAACCTGAAGTTGCCGCTGCTATCGCGAAGGCTCGTGAAGCTACGATCATCGAGAGCTATCTGCGGTCTGTTTCGGTTGTTCCGGCTGATTTTCCTGATCAGGAGACACTGCAGTCCGTTTACGATCAGAACAAATCCGCCATGCTCGTGCCGCGCCAATTCCAAATCGCGCAACTCTATGTCACGTCCGGCGCTGACGGCGATAAAGCCGCTGAGGAAAAGGCCCGCAAGAAGTTGAGCGAGGTCCAGGCCAAACTGAAACAGCCAAGTGCGGATTTCGACGCCGTTGCCCGGGCGGACAGCGATGCCAAGGACGCGGCCGAAAAGGGCGGCGCGGTCGGGTGGGTCCCTGAAACTCAGTTACGCCCGGAGATCAAGGCCGCTGTCATCGGCATGGCAAAAGGCATGGTGTCCGAGCCGATCAAGCTTGAGGACGGATGGCATTTCGTCAAATTGATCGATACGAAGCCCGCCTCGACGCTGCCGCTCGCCGATGTGAAGGATCAATTGGTCCAGCGCTTGCGCGAGGAGAGAGCCAATGCCATGCGCCGGGCTTATCTCGGGGAATTGCTGAAAAAGGACCCGCCAGCGATCAATGAACTCGCGCTCTCGAAAGTGGTTGTTGCGCCGACGCCATGATGGGGCTCAGAACCACACCGAGGCGAAGAGGTCTCATTCGAAGGATCTTGGGGAGCTTTTTGCCTCTGCTTCTGGCGATGGCCGGGCAAGGACGGATGCTTCCCAGCTGCTTGGCCGCGGAAGATTTGAAAATGGAGCAGGTCGCGCGGACGGATGAAAAGCCGCCTGGCGATGCTGGCGTCGTGGCTAGCCTGTCAAGAGTTGTTCCGGAGCTGCGCGGAGAAGCAAACCTGCAGGCTTTGATCAAAGCGGAAGCCCGCCGCGAAGACATAGCACCGGAAATCGTCGATGCCGTAATGGCGGTTGAGAGCAGTTACAATCCTGCTGTGATTGGCACTTCAGGCGAGATCGGGCTCATGCAAGTTATGCCTTCAACCGCCCGGCTTCTCGGCTTCGATGGCAGTTTGAGCGATCTCGCCGTTCCCGTAACCAACATCCATTATGGTACGACCTACTTGGCACGAGCTTGGCGCCTTGCTGGAGGTGACCTCTGTACGACCGTGATGAAATATCGCGCCGGCCATGGTGAGACCCGTTTCTCTGACCGATCCGTTGCTTATTGCGTGGCCGTGCGGGCGCATTTGCAGGCGCGCGGCTATCCTGTCACGGGCACAGTTCCCATCGCGACTTTCGGTGAACCTTCCCTGGGCCTCGGACGTTCACTCAGCGCACGTCCCTGCCGGAAGGGCTGCCTTATGGCTTCGGGTGCGCATTTGCCGGATTTGGCGCCTCTCAACAAAAAACTGAGTGAGCTCGTATGGCAGACAAAAACATTTACGCCACACGGGCTGTAGCCCGCCCATTTAGATCGGTAAGGCGAGACAGGCGCTCGGCGCCGAAGAGCGCTCACAGCCCTTCGCACCTTCACGCGTTGAGATGCTATTTTGTTTGCGCTTTTACGATCGTTGCATTGACTGCGAACGGCGTGCATGCGGAAGATCCGGCAGGCATCATCATCGGAGGGAAAACGTCACCACCGCCGTTAACGGTAGGTGTTGGACGCTGCGTGGATGTCGAAATCGATGGCTCGCGGGCCTTCCATTGCCTCAACGAGGAGTTGCGGAGGCAAGTGGACAAGGTGGCGCCAGTGCTGAACACGCCGCCGATCGACGCGAGATCGCCCGATCCGCAGACGGGGGTGATCAATCTTCCAGGCGTGCGAGAACAATATGGCAAGAATTTCGGTGTTTCGGCTTTTCCGTACCGGCCGCCGACGCCGACATTCACTTCACCGCTCCTAGCCAAGTAGAAGCTTGTCTTTAGTGGCCATCCTGATTTAGACTGATCACGTGGACAGGCCAATATATTCGTCTTGGCTAGCTCATTATCCTTCAATGCGCGGATCTCGAGTCCCGCCCTGCCTACAATTTTTTATAAATTCAGCCGTCCTGAATTCTGCGATCCGCATTTCAGACTGCTTTGCTCGCCGCAACTTCGATCACTATCGTTATCCAACGTGCTCTTTATCAGCGAATGGACATTGATCGAGCCGACAACGATTTGGCCTTGCGACCCGACGATAACTTTTGGTGTTGGCTCCGCGCTGGACACGGTAAGAGTTTCGATGACGTTTTAAAGACGTATTTCTGTCGTTGCAGTCACAATAAGGGCGATGCCGACGAATTCGGGCAAGCGGGATGCGAAACCGCTAATTTCTGAAAAAAAATCATGATGAGGCTTCGGGTTAGCTGCCTTTCGGTTGTCTCACTCTTGCATCAGCTTGCGGTCCCTCACCGCGGGTGGAAACAGTTTGTCGAAATACAACCAGAAATCACATAAACATGCTTGGAATTGCGATGACGTTGCGCCTGTATCGAAACAGTCGCAAAACCCGATTTGCGCGTCTTTTAATGAGCGCGAGTGCTTTTGCCCTTATCCTGGGGGCTTACACTCAAGCAAATGCGGCTCCGCGCGGCTATATAAGCGCATCGACGGCTGCGGCCGCTGCGCAGGCCGCAGCCGCGACTGCGGCGTCGCAACAGGCTGCGACCATCGCAACGCAATCACAGGCGACCCTTACCGCCGCGACAAATAGCATTCGAGGACTTATAACTGCCCAGCAGGCCGCACGTGCTGCTGCGGCGGCGGCCCAGAATGCGGCCACCGTCGCAAACGGTCTCAGCACCGGCGGAAATGGCTTGCTGCCGGGTCTCGTCGTCGATCCGCGTGTTACAGCTCCAAATGACAGCACCAATCTTTGGATCAATGCGAACCTGCCGACGCAGACGACAAGCGGCGGTCAGACAACGGTCACCATCAAGCAGACCGCGCCGCAGGCCGTGATGACCTGGCTCTATTACAACATTGGGCAGAATACCACCATCGTCTATGACCAGCAGGGCAATGCAAGTTGGGTCGCGCTGAACCGTATCGACGCGACCGGCGTGCCGAGCCAGATCCTCGGCCATATCAAGGCCGATGGCACGGTGCTGCTCATCAACCCTAACGGCATCATCTTCGGCGGCGCGAGTCAGATCAATGTCCATTCGCTAATCGCAACCTCTTTCGACATCGACGGCACGACGGCGGCCAGTGCGTTCAACGGAAGCACTGCCTACACAACTCTATCCATGAACGGCATCACCTTCGAAGTGCCGCCGGAGGAATCGTCCTCCAACCTATATTTTGCGACGAATGGGCTGTTCACTCTCGCGGCGCCAGGAACCTCCCAGCCAAATTACGGCAATTCCGTGCAGTTCGCGATGGGCAATCAATCGCTGTCGACCGCAGCGTTATCAGGCATTCCGGGATCGGGCCGGGGCTCGATCGTGGTCGAGCAAGGTGCGTCTATCACGACTACGGTTAACTCAACCGGTGATGGCGGCTATGTCGCTTTACTCGGGTCGAGCGTGACCAATAATGGCGGCGTCGTCACGCAGGCCGGGCAGATCATTCTCGCTGCCGGTAACGCAGCGCTTCTCACCGATCCGAGTTCCACGGCGACCGGTGTGAATACGGCGATCGGGCTTAATCAAACGCTCACAGGCGTGGCGACCTTTTCAAGTACTGCTTTTCAAAACAGCTTGCCAACGCTCACCCTTGGCGCCGGGGACAATACGGTCACCAACAACGGGCTTTTAATTTCAAACGACGGTGCGGTGACAATTGGGACATATCTGGCCAATGGCGCGATCAACCAGAATGGTGGGATAGAGGCGACGACGAGTACGCAGCGGATAGGATCGATTACACTTCAGACGGCCGGAGAAGCCATCTTCGCGCCATCGAGCGTGATGGCGATCTTGCCGGATTCGGATAGCGGTACCGTTCCGGCCAGTGCGGCCACCGGACTCCTGCCCGTGATCACGATCGAAGGCGATCAGGGAATCGATTTCCAATCCGGTTCGCTGCTCCGTGCGCCCAGCGCCGCTGTGACGCTCAAAGGGTCAAATGTCGTTCTCGAATCCGGCGCGACCATCGATCTCTCGGGTCTTGCCAATGTCGAGGTGCCGGTCACCAATTATCTTGTGACTTTCGTGGTTACGGCGAATGAAGTCGCCAATGATCCGCTTGCGAGAAGCCTCATTGGCACGACGGTGACGATTGATTCACGCGTCGGCTCGCCGATCGTCGACGACACGGGCTATGCCAATCTGATTCAGGAATCCATCGGCCAAGTTCTGACGGCGGGCGGTTCGATCACCGTGAGCGGAGCCAACGGCGGCGCCGGGAGTTTCATTCAGAAGCCGGGGTCGCTTGTCGATATTTCAGGCGGCTATGTCACCTTTACGGGGGGAACGATCAACACAACCAGGCTTTTGGGTTCGGATGGCCGCATCTACGACATAGGCACCGCGAGCACAGCCATCAGTTATGTTGGGATTGCTGGAGAATTTACCGTCGATCACCCGCATTGGGGCGTCACCCAGACTTACACCAACCCGCTTCTTCTGGGGACCTATTACGATCCGATCTATATCGCCGGGGCCAGTGCAGGCTCGCTCTCCATCACTGGCCTGCCGGTTCTCGACGGTACGATTTTGGCGGAGACGGTCACTGGGCGGCGTCAGCGTGCCAATGCCATAGGCGGCGGCACAACACCGCAAGCCTCGCTTGAAGACCTGCCTGCGGGCGCCTCGCTGACGATCACGAGCGCAAACAATTTCAACCTCGAAACGAGCGTCCAAGCGGGCAGCGATCCCTATGGTCTTACGAGCTATGTATTCGGAACGGCCTGGACAGCGCCGTCCATTGTACCGTTGTTGACGGACAAGCTGTCAGATGCCGGTTTCGCGGCGATTACGGTCCAAGGCTCGAGCGCCACCGGCTTTCCCACCGTGAATATGGCGGCCGGTTCGGTGCTGACGGTGGCGCCTGGCGGCAGCGTCAGCCTCACGGGCGTTCAGATGATCGACGGGACGATCAACGCACCCTCCGGCAAGATCACGCTTTCAGGCTATGCTTACGACCCGAGTTTATCGTCCAGCAATGGCATTCTGAATCTTCCACCAGTTACAATTGGCTCCGATGCGGTGCTCAATGTGGCGGGTCTTTGGGTCAACGACACGCGTGCTATAGGTGATGAAGTCCAGGGCCAAGCTTTCATCAATGGCGGCTCCGTCAATATCAGCACGACGGCTGCAGCCTTTCATCAAGGCAGCACCAATAGTGACGTCACCCAAAGCATCATTCTCTTAGCCGGTAGCGTCATTGACCTGTCGAGCGGCGGCTATATAGGCACGAATGGCAAACTGGCGCTCGGGACAGATGGACTGCCGAAGGGTAATGGCGGGAGCCTCTCGCTGCTCACCTATTCCGGGGGATGGAAAGGTGCCTATACTATCCAAAATTTAGGAACGGCAACTTACAATGCAGCGCCTACTGTAGGGAACGAACCCAATGCGGCTACGGTCGTCATGGGAGGCACCATCTACGCTGACAGTTTCGACACCGGCGGCACATTCACTTTGCAGGCGCCGACAATCACGATTGACGGTGCGGCAACAAATGTCACATCCTATACATCCGGTGCGAATGCCGGTACCATCGTGCTGCCGACGTCGTTCTTCACCGATAATGGTTTCTCCAATTATGTGCTGACCAGCACCTACGGCAGCACGACCGTCACTGCCGGAACTCATCTTCTGCTGCAGCAATCTAATTATCTGAGTGGCGTTGGCGGCGGTGGTACGGTACTCAGCAATCTCACAACCCTGGGCGCTGCGGGGGCAGGGAGTGTAATTCCGGCCAATGTTCTCGCGCTTGCCTTGCAACCGACAGGCGCGACGGTTCAAGATTTTGCCCAAATCGGTCTCGCGCCTGATGGCTTGCGCAATCCTGTCAGCCTGACGCTCAACCAGATTGCTTACGGCTTTGATCAGACCGGCTCAGCTACGACGGCGGGTGTCCTGATCGACGCGGGCGCAACGATCGTTGCCGAGGCAAATGCCTCGAAACAAGCTGCGATCAATCTGACAGCTCAGGGCGGCCCAGTGACGGTGCTGGGCAGCATTATCGCGCCGGGCGGCAGCATTACCTTAACAAGTGCGCTGCCATCTGGCGCGGGGCTCACAGGAGTGACCGGCCCCACGGATGTCTGGGTCGGCGCCAATGCTGTGCTCGACGTCAGCGGAGTCTATGTTCCAAACCCGAGCATCGAAACTTATCGGACCGGCAGTGTGCTCGATGGAGGGACGATCACGCTCACTGGGCTGACCGTGGTTGCTCTGCCCGGCTCCGAATTCGAACTTGAGGGAATGAACGCTCGGATTCAAATCCCGTCAGGCTCGGCAAATCTGAGCCAACGTTTCGTGACGCAAGACATCTGGAGCGATGGCGGCACGCTGGCCCTGAATAGCGGCAATGTTTACTTTGCTGGAAACGTTGCCGCGGGGGGTGGTGCGCCTTTGGCCAGCGGCGGAACGCTCGATGTCTCGGGAGGCTCGGTTATCGTCGTCGAACCGGCTGGTCTCATCGGATCTTTACTCTCCTCAACTTCCTATACCGTACCTACTGTAACGATCAATAACACCACTTATACTTATAACGCGACTTTCATCGGCACGGATACACTTAACAATAGCGGTTTTGAATCGATCACCTTGAATGCGGGAACGAGCGTTTCCCCGGGTAGCGGCGTCATAGCCTTCAACGGCTCCGAGACTATCCATGTGCCGGGCTCGCTAATCCTGCAGGGCAATCTGATGCTCATGCAGGCGAGCACAGGCCTTTTGGCGCCGGATGTGACAAATTTTAATACCTATAACGCAACGAACAATTCGACCGGCTATCAGGCGCCGACCTGCGCAAGCGCGGGATGCATCCCCACCATCGGCGGAGCGACTGTCAATCTCAGCGCCGGCTATTTTTGGCTGTCCAGCGGCGCGTTCATCGTGTCACCCAGTGCGGCTGACGGCACTCTGAATGTCAGCGCCCAATGGATCGATTTGGGTTCACCATCGACCGGAGCTAATGGTGCTTCGATGACGAGTCTCATCAACGTCAGCAACGCGATTTTCACCAGCGCCGATGCCATCCGCTTGATTGGGTATCCAACTTCAACGAACGCGACCAGCGCTTTTATGGGTGGACTCTACACTGCGGGCAATCTCACTTTGCAGGCGGCGGAAATCTATCCCACGAGCGGTACTTCTTTCATTCTCACGTCGACCGGAACGGCAGCGGGCACGAATACGCTCACCATCAACCAGACGGGTGAGGCAAGCCAGCCGCTCAGCGCCGGTGGGACGCTGATCCTCGATGCAGTCAACATCAACCAAAACGGCACCATTTGGGCACCCTTCGGTCAGGTTGTCGTCGGTCTGACACCAACGACCGTCGCCAGCCTGGAGTCGGCGAATTCGAGCCTCACCGGCCTGCTTGGGTCGTCAGTGGCGACGCAAAACGTCACGCTTGGCGCGGGGAGCCTCACCTCGGTCTCCGGCAATGGCTCGCTTGTGCCTTATGGCTTTACGCTGGATGGCCTGGCCTGGTATGTCGGCAATACACAAACTTTAGGCGCCAACCCCACCAGCGCTTCAGGGACGCCCATCACCGCCAGTTCCACGAAGACGATCACGCTCTCCGGCGCCAATGTCACCACCGCTTCAGGCGCCGTGCTCGATCTTTCCGGCGGCGGTGACATTTACGCGACCGAATTCATCTCCGGCACTGGCGGCACGACGAATGTCTTGGCTGGTCCCAATGTCTATGCGTTGGTACCGACGTCATCCGGCAAGGTCGCGGCCTATGATCCGACCTTCGCCGCCGGCACCAACACCGGCTCCGGTTACAACTCGAGCCTCCTCAATGCTACGGCCGGCTCGGCAATCTATATTGCTGGCGGCAATGGCATCCCAGCCGGCTATTACACATTAATGCCTGGCATGTATGCGACCTTGCCTGGAGCTTATCGAGTCACCGTCGCCTCAAGTTCAGTGAAGACTGCTGCTACGCAAAGTTACACGGGCAATGACGGCTCCCTCTTTGTAACCGGCTCCTTCGCCAATACGATCACCGGCTCACGCTCGTCCCAGACGGTACTTTTCGAGCTGCAATCGGGTTCTGTCTGGACGAAATATTCAGATATTACCATCACCTCGGGTACAAGCTTTTTCAGTAGCCTCGCAGCGACGGCGGGAACGCAGGTTCCCTCGCTGCCAATCGACGGCGGTATCCTGACCTTCGCCGCTTCCAGCACTCTATCAATCGAGGGCACGAATCGATTCGCGACCGGCATGAGTTCGCTTGCGCCGGGCATCGCTGGTCTTGGTGGCCAAGTTGACATCACGGCCAATAATATTCTCGTTCTTGCGGCTGATAAAATCGCGCCGGCGGCGGATGCGGGCTACCTCGTTTTGAATGCCGATCAGATCAGCAATCTTGGCGCAACAACTGTCGTGATCGGTGGTTTTAGCACTATCGATGGAGCGGGCAATTTGGCGCTCACCGCAGGGGCGGCAAACCTCGAGGTCGAGAGTGATGCCGCCCATCCCTTGTCTGCGCCACAACTCATTCTTGTGACCCAGGCAGGCGGCAGTGGAATAACGGTTGACGACGGCAGTGTCATCGGCGCCGTCGGGAACGTGGCGTCAAGCAATAACCGGAATATGACCATCGGCGGCGACGGCTCGCTGTTGCGCGTGTCGAATGGAACGATGGTTGGCCTCACACGCAGCGGGACTTTAGCGGGAACGGGCAATATCTCGATCGGCAATGACGTGACGATCAATGGCGGCGCCGCGCTTACGCTCGCATCGAGTGGTACCAATAAGCTCGGCTCTAATGTAATGTTGATAGCACAGGCCTATGATTTAGCCGCCTCGACGATCAATTTTGACGCGCCGGCGGGAGCGACAGGCCTGGGCCTGAACCTTTCTTCAAGCCTGATTGCCAGTTTTGCAGGGGCTACTTCGGTTCTGTTGCAAAGCGGCTCTGTCTTCAATTTTTACGACACGAATGGTCTCGTCATTGGCAATACGAGCAATCCGATCGG
>JAATEW010000048.1 GCA_015655535.1 Hyphomicrobiales bacterium
AGCGTACGGGGAAACGGGCGCCCCTGCTTCGCTCAGCCAAAGAACGAGATCGGCCTCTTTGGACCGCTCGCGCGCCCGGCCAATGCCGATTTGCTCAACCGGATCGGCGCTCTCGCGGAGCCCCGCCGTATCGACCAAAGTAACCGGCAGACCCTCTATATCGAGATGGACTTCGATCGCGTCGCGCGTCGTGCCCGCATGTTCGGAGACGATCGCCACATCGCGGCGGGCGAGCGCGTTCAAGAGCGTCGATTTCCCAGCATTGGGCGGACCGGCGATCACGATCGTCAATCCGTCGCGAATACGTTCGGCCGCGCGGCCAGAGAGCTCTTTTTTCAGCTCGACGAGAAGCGGCGTCAGGAGATCATGCAGGAGCCCGGCGACCGCTTTGGGTACATCGGCTTCATCTGAAAAATCGATCTCGCCCTCGATCAGGGCCGCCGCTTCAAGAAGACCCGCGCGCCAGGCCAGAGCCCGATCCCGTAGCCGTCCCGACATTTGCCACACCGCTTGGCGTCGCTGCGCCTCGGTCTCTGCATCGATCAAATCGGCCACGCCTTCGGCGGCGGAAAGATCGAGCTTGCCGTTCAAAAACGCCCGGCGCGTAAACTCGCCCGGTGCCGCCGGACGTAAACCTTCAATTTTTACAACGGCTTGTACGAAGGCAGCCTGCACCGCCGGGCCGCCATGAACATGGAACTCGGCAGCGTCCTCACCCGTGAAGCTGGCAGGGGCCGGAAACCAGAGTACAAGCCCTTGATCTATAATATCTTTTGATTCTGGATCACGAAAACTCACCAGTTTCGCATAACGAGGCGAAGGCAGTCGGATGCCCTCATCCTGAGGAGCCGCCGCGGGCGGCGTCTCGAAGGGTGAGGGCTTTAAAGCAGTAGCCCACATGCTTCGAGACGCGTCTTTCAGACGCTCCTCAGCATGAGGAGTAGTCAAGGGCGCGGTCATCGCCTGAACAATATAGCCGGCCTTCGGTCCGGACAGGCGGAAAACGCCGATGGCCGCCCGTCCAGCGCCAGAGGCAAAGGCAAAGATCGTATCCTCTATCATTTGACGTGGCCGCTCATGGCTTCCTATTTGCCTCAGACATTCGAAATCCGCCGATCAGCCAGTTGGGACGACCGAATATGTCAGGCAATGAATTGAGCAAGGCCGCAAGCCCCTATCTTCTCCAGCATGCGCATAATCCGGTTCACTGGCGGATGTGGTCGCAAGAAACGCTCAAGGCCGCGCAAGAGCAGAACAAGCCTATTCTCTTATCCGTCGGCTATGCGGCCTGTCATTGGTGCCATGTCATGGCCCATGAAAGCTTCGAGGACCCTGAAACGGCCGCGGTCATGCACGAACTCTTCATCAATATCAAAGTGGATCGCGAGGAGCGGCCGGACATAGACCATATCTATATGCAGTCGCTGCAGGCATTCGGCGAACGCGGCGGCTGGCCGCTCACCATGTTCCTGACTCCGCAAGGCGAGCCCTTTTGGGGCGGCACTTATTTCCCCAAGGTCGAACAATATGGCCGGCCCGCCTTCGTCACCGTGTTGAAGACGGTTGAGGATGCGTTTCGCAAGACGCCGGACCGCATCGCCACCAACACGAAAGCTGTCCGCGATGGTTTGAGCAAGGCCCACACGAAAGAGGGCGGCCCGCTCACCATGGAGCAATTGAACAATCTCGCGCCGCAAATGCTGAATTTCATCGACCAGGTCGATGGCGGCTTGCGCGGTGCGCCGAAATTCCCGAACACGCCCATCTTCGAATTTCTATGGCGGGCCGGATCGCGGCTCGGCAAAAGCCCCTATCGCGATATCGTGCGCCACACGCTCGACCGCATGTCGGAGGGCGGCATCTACGATCATCTCGGCGGCGGCTTCGCACGCTATTCGACGGACGAACGCTGGCTCGTGCCGCATTTCGAGAAGATGCTCTATGACAATGCGCAACTCTTGGAGCTGCTTGCGCTCGCCTGGCGCGAGTTCGACGACGATCTCTTTAAAGTCCGCGCCTATGAAACGGTCGGCTGGCTCGCGCGCGAAATGACCGGCAGCGAAGGCGGCTTCTGCTCCGCGCAAGACGCAGATAGCGAAGGCGTAGAAGGCAAATATTACGTCTGGACCTGGGACGAGCTCGTGTCGATTCTGGGCCTCGAAGACACGGTCTTCTTCGGCAAGTTCTACAATGCCGCGCGCATCGGCAATTGGGCCGAGGAAAAGCACGGCAAGATGGTGACGATCCTCAATCGCCTTGAGATCAAGACACGCCCGACAGAGGAAGAAGAGGCACGCCTCGCACCCATGCGCCAGAAGCTTTTCGACGTGCGCGACAAGCGCGTGCATCCGGGCCTCGATGACAAGATCATGGCGGATTGGAACGGGCTGATGATTTCATCGCTCGTCAATGCCACGACCATCTTCAACGAGCCGGGCTGGATCAAGCTCGCCGCCAAGGCCTATAGCTTTATCGTTTCGACGCTGCATTTCACCGACGGCTCGGGCAAGAAACGGCTCGCGCATGCCTGGCGCGATGGCGTGCTGGTGACGCCCGCCATGGCACTCGATCATGCGGCCATGACACGCGCAGCGCTTGCCTTGCATGAGGCGCGGCATTTCTCCGGCCTCGAATCCACCCTGACGCGGGATTATCTTGCCGACGCGATCGATTGGGCCGAGGCCATGTACGCCTATCACGTCGATCCGGAGACGGGCCTGCTCGCTATGGCTGCCTCCGACCAGAGCGACGTCATCATGCGCCTCGCACCGACGTCGGACGATGCGATTCCGAATGCGCATCCGGTCTTTCTCACCGCGCTCGTCCGGCTTGCCGGCCTCACGGGCGACGATAAATGGCTGAAGCGCGCGGACGATCTTTTCGCGGCTGTCACACCGTCCGTGCGCACGAGCTTCGTCGGCCATTCAGGGATCTTGAATGCCTTCGATCTGCGCCTGCGCGTGAAGGAAATCGTGACGGCCGGACCGAAGCGCGAGCCGCTTTATAAGGCGGCGCTGGCTTCGCCCTTCTTCGAGCGCATCGTGATGGATCTCGACAGGCCGGAAGGCCTGCCCGAGGGCCACCCGGCCAAAGCGCAAGCCGATAAGGCCGGAGACGCGGCGGCCTTTGTTTGTTCGGGCGGCGCCTGTTCTTTACCGGCGCATGATGTAGCAGCGCTGGAAGCGAGTTTGACGCGATAGGTTGGGCGCCAATCCTTCCCCTTTTAGGGGAAGGTGCCGAGCCGTGGTGAGGCGGATGGGGTCTCCCCCACCCGTCATGCTCCGCATGACACCCTCCTCTTTAGGGGAGGGATTCGCGTCGTGCAAACATCCTAGCTTGTCATTCATCTCTTGGCGGCGGGTTTGGTGAGCGGATCGCTTTGCGACTGCCTTCGGCGGCGGCCCTAAAGGGCCGTCATTGACAAAAGCCGATCCATCTCGCCGATAATGCCCGCCGTCAGATGAATGGCTTAATATGAATGATAAGCTGATGGTGGAGAATAGATACCCAATCAGCTTTCACTTTCCATTCAAAGCAGATCATGACTAGCGACAAGCCCCCGAACGAAGCTCCAGTCATTCGCACCATCGCCATGCCGGCGGATACAAATCCTTACGGCGATATTTTCGGCGGCTGGCTGATGTCGCAGATGGATCTCGCCGCCGGCAATGTAGCGGCGCGGGTCGCCCGCGGACGCGCGGCGACCGTGCGCGTCGAGGCTATGTCGTTCATAAGTCCTGTCTTTGTTGGCGATGAAGTGAGTCTTTACGCCCGTCTCAGCGGACGCGGCAGAACCTCGATGAAGATCGATGTCGAGGCCTGGCGTCGCTCGCGCGATAGCGAAGAGACAGTGAAAGTCACCGAAGCGATTTTCACCTTCGTCGCGATCGACGATGCCACGCGGCGCCCGCGTCCCTTGCCGGAGGATGTGGCGAAAACTCCTCCTCTTTAGAAGGCGTTTCTCGCGAACCTCGGTCCGGAACTGCGCGAATATTACGTATTCATCGCCTCGAAGAAGGCGGCATTGCCCTTCGGCGTCTCGCGCAATTTACCGAGCAGGAATTCGATACCGTCGACCGTGCCCATCGGATTGAGAATGCGGCGCAGCACGTACATTTTCTTCAAAACATCGTTTGGCACGAGTAATTCTTCCTTACGAGTGCCGGAGCGCGTGATGTCGATTGCCGGGAAGGTCCGCTTGTCGGCCACCTTCCGGTCGAGGATGATTTCAGAATTGCCTGTGCCTTTGAATTCTTCGAAAATCACTTCGTCCATGCGCGAACCCGTGTCGATCAAGGCCGTCGCAATAATGGTCAGCGAGCCGCCCTGCTCGATATTACGCGCGGCGCCGAAGAAGCGCTTCGGCCGCTGCAAGGCGTTGGCGTCGACGCCGCCGGTCAGCA
>JAATEW010000206.1 GCA_015655535.1 Hyphomicrobiales bacterium
TGAAACCGAAGCCGAGACCGCCGGCATAGGTCGGCCGCGACACGCCAGGCCAGGCCGTCGATTCCTCCGCGATCGTCACGACGCCCGGCGCCGATTGATAGGCGATCTCGTTCATGTGCCGCAGAAAGTCGATGGCTTCCAGATTTTCATTGCCGCCGAAGCGGTTGGGGACCCATTCGCCGGGCTGGCGCGAATAATCGAGATACAGCATGGAGGCGACGGCATCGACGCGCAGCCCGTCGAGATGATAGTGCTCCAGCCAGAATCGCGCATTGGTAATGAGGAAAGCCGCGACCTCTTCGCGCCCGTAATTATAGATGTAAGTGCCCCAATCCTGATGGAAACCTTGCCGCGGATCGGCGTGCTCGTAAAGGTGGGTGCCGTCGAAGAGGCCCAGCCCATGCACGTCATTGGGGAAATGGCCTGGCACCCAATCGAGGATGATGCCGAGACCGGCCTTATGCGCGGCCTCAACGAAAAAGGCGAAATCCTCCGGGCTTCCGAAGCGGCTTGTCGGCGCAAAGAGCGAGACGGGCTGATAGCCCCATGATCCGTCGAAGGGAAATTCAGTGATCGGCAAGAGCTCAATATGAGTGAAGCCGAGATCGCGGACATAAGGCACGAGCTGCTCGGCCAGCTCGCGATAGGAGAGCGAGCGATAATTGTCTTCGGGCACGCGCGTCCAGGAGCCGAGATGGCACTCATAGATCGCGATCGGTTTTTTGCGGAGATCACCCGTGCCGCGCGCATTGATCCACGCGTCATCGTGCCAATCGAAAGCCGGCAGGCCATGCGTCACCGAGGCGGTCGCCGGCGGGCATTCCGTCGCGAAAGCGACCGGGTCGGCCTTCAGCGGCAGGCGCTCGCCCGACGGTCCCTTGATCTCGAATTTATAATGCTCGCCTTTTTCAAGGCCCGGCACGAAGAGCTCCCAGAGCCCGCCCGAATGATGCAGCCGCATCGGATGGCGCCGCCCGTCCCAGGCATTGAAGTCGCCGGAGACGCTGACATTATGCGCATTCGGCGCCCAGACGGTGAAGCGAACGCCCTCGCAGCCACCATGCGTCACGCAATGCGCGCCCAACACGCGATAAAAGGCGTCACCCGTGCGATCCCTGATCGCCGCGAGATCGGCTTCGGCCAGCGCGGAGCCGAAGGCATAAGGATCTTCGATCTGCCTTTCGCCGGACGCGTTCTTGATGCGCAATCGGTAGTGCGGCCGGTTTTGACTTGGCATGCGGGCGATGAAAAAGCCGGCCGGATGGCGCTTTTCGAAAGATGCGAGAACGGCCCCGTTCGATGCCGCGAGCGCCTCGACGCTTTCGGCCTCGGGCAGCATGGCACGGATCTCCCATAGGCCCGGCGCGACCTCATGCGATCCGAGAACGGCAAAAGGATCGCCATGCGAGGCCGAAACGATCGCCTCGACGGCATTTTTGTCGAGTTCCGCGTCCGCGCGATCGCGGACGTCAGGCTGGGCAGAAGCCTCTGTGAGCTTCGCCAATCCGCCCATCTTGCTCATACGATCTCCCTCGCCAAATCGAGGATTGCGAGAATCCCCTCAATGGGAATGTCGATCCAGTCCGGCCGGTTGCTTGCCTCGTAATCTATTTCGTAAAGCGCCTTCGACAGGATGAAGAAGAGCAAAAGACGCTGGCGGGTCGGCTGATCCTCGATCCAGATCTGGCTGCCGCGCGCGGCTTCCATATAGGTCTCGACGAAAATATGCGAAAATTGAACAAGCTTGTCGTGCAACTGGCTGGCCGAGGTCTCGGGCAGACGCAGCGCCAAATCGCGCTTCGCCGTGGCGACAGCGTAAGCGAAGGAGCGCAGCATGCTGGCGACATCACGCAAGGGCGAACTTTTCGCCCGCCGTTGCGCCAATGAGCGCGCGGGCTCGCCTTCGAAATCGATGATGATCACATCGTCCTTGACGACAAGCACCTGACCCAGATGATAGTCGCCGTGAACGCGCGTCTTGACGGCGCCGACCGGTTCGGTCGCCAAAGCATCGATCAAAGCGAAACATTCCTTGCGCCGCGCCAGGAGCCGCTCCGCCAGCTGATGCGCCGTGTCGCTGGCGCGCTCGCCGAGTTTTGCCAGATGTCCGAAGGCGCGCTCCGCCATCGTCCGCGCATCACGAGCCGCTTCCAGAAGATCCGCATGGGTCAAAGGCTCGACGGCAAAGGCCGTGTCGTCGGTCGGCGTCGCCAGCGCCTTATGAAGCTCGGCCGTCCGCAGTCCCAGCCTTTGCATATGCGGCACATAGGACGAAAAACTATCCGGAACCGTCGCTTCGGCTTCCGCTGGGGCAAGGGTCAAATCCTCCAGCAGACGTTTCAAGGCGTCGAGCGTCCATCGCCAGGCATCGCCTTGACCGCGCACGAAACCTTGCAGCACGCCAAGCGCCGTGCGGCGTTCTTCGGCATCGAAATATTCGATAGAGCCCAACAAAGGCGGCGTGTTGGTGAAGCCCGCGACCTCGGTCAAAAACCGCCCGATCTCGATTTCCGGATTCTCTCCCTCCTGCAAGCGCCTGTAGATCTTCAAGGCGAAGCGGCTGCCGAGATTGAGCGAGGAATTGCTCTGCTCGACGCCCATGCGCTGGACCTCGGCGGGCAAAACCGGGTCTTCCTCCGAAAAGGCGGACGATGGCGTAAAGACGATCTTGCCGCCCGCATTGGTTTTCAAGACGGCCGCATCGCGAATGGCGCTTAGCATGGCGACACCGAAGGCCGGGCTGGCATCGGCGTCATATAGAATACCGGTCCTCGCGCCCCGCCGCAGCAGCGAGATGGCATAGGCGAGCTTATTGTCATTGTCGCCATCTTCCTCGGCGGCCAGAGGTGTGAAATAGGTCTGCCGCCCATCGCCCGCGAGATCGATGTCGAGAAGCGGCAAGACGAACCGGCCCTCCATGCCGTCGCGCAGTACGGTGAAATCCCGCACCTTGACCTCTTTGATGTGCGCGCCTTTCGCCGCGTACCATCGCCGCGCTGCCAGGAAGGCCGGCGCGATCGTCGATTCGAAAGCCGTCAGCTCGCGGCCGGAAAACAGGCTTTCAAGCTTTTCGGTCAAAACGAGCGTGAATAATTCAGGCGCCGGCATCGGCCCGTAGCGGACGGGCTCGGCGGTCGCGGGCTCGAGGTTGAACCAGTAGAATCCATAGGCCGGCAAAGTCAGAAGATAAGGCAAAGTGCCGATCGGCGGAAACACGCTGCCGGCCGTTAGCTCGATCGGCGTCGCGCCTTTGAATTCGGACAGATCGACTTCGACCGCTTGCGGCGCGCGCGAAATATTGGCCACGCAGAGAATGCGTTCGTCCTCGAACTCGCGCAGATAGGTCAATACTTTACGGTTGTTTGGATAGAGAAAACGCAAGGTTCCGCGCCCGAAGGCGCGATAATTGCGCCGCACGGCGATCATGCGGCGCGTCCAATTGATGAGGCTCGACGTGCTCGCCAATTGCGCTTCGACATTGATGGCGCTGAACCCATAGATCGGGTCCTGGATCGCAGGCAGGAAAAGCCTGGCCGGATCGGCCCGGCTGAACCCGCCATTGCGATCGACCGACCATTGCATCGGCGTGCGCACGCCGTCGCGATCGCCGAGATAGATGTTGTCGCCCATGCCGATCTCGTCGCCATAGTAAAGAACCGGCGTACCCGGCATGGAGAAGAGCAGCGAATTCA
>JAATEW010000032.1 GCA_015655535.1 Hyphomicrobiales bacterium
AGGCTCCATTCTTATCGGCATCGTGAGGTGAAACCATCATGCCATGAGTGTGGAGATTGACAGGCTGATCGCCGGCCGGAGTCGTTCCATTCAGCATGAATGTATTGTTCGAAACCGGGGGCAGTAGATTGTGAAGCGTGATACGAAGCGTGCCAAGGCTGTCACGCGTTTCCGGAAAGCGCTTGGAAATATGCCAAATGGGTGGCACCAAGGAACCGGACGTTGGATCGGCTTTGAAATCGAAGACGTAAGCCGTGAACGCGGCCGGCAGCATATTGGCGCTGTTGGCACCTATGATCGAAATGCGTTTTGCTTTGACGAAGAGGTCGAAAGCGCCGCCGACGGCGTTAAATTGGCCGGGCTCGCAGAGTGGTTGCCTGATGGTGATTGCATCCGTGCAGGTGCGATTGGCGACCGCCGGAACCTCCGCGGCGGCAGCGGTCATCCAAAAAGCCGCAAGCAATCCGCCCGATAAGCCTACTCGTTTCCGGCCAGCCATACCCATCTTCCGTGCTTGAGTTTGACGTCGCTTTGCTATGATGATCCATTTCGCGACGGCTTTCTTAGACTCCGCGTTGCGAGAATGGTGCGCGACCTTCGTGAACCGAACTTGGAATTCGTTACGACTGAGATGTTCGTCTCCCGGCTGAATAACGTAACATCTGCGGGGTCGTAATGCGCATTGATTTTGATCAGTAAATATCAATCGTGTACATTGCTTTGGGTATCGTAGAAGCATTTGATGAACACGCATCGGTGAAGCCAATATACGATCTCCATTTCACTTGCCGTTTCGCCACGATCGCGCAAGAAATCATTTACACGGTTGAGAATCCGCCATCACACGTTCTGTATGAACGGATTCAAAAATAGAACTTAGAAGAGCTATAAACTATTATATTTGCTTGCTTACCTATTCGGGGCTAAGCAATAAGATGTTGGCCGATGTGTATGCCCTTGCCAAGTGATGCCGCGAAGGTAGGCTTCAAAGAGATGAGCATGGCGTGGGATCTCCACGAGCTGTTTCAGCAATATGGCAAGGAGCTGAAGCGCTTCCTGCAACGCCGCGGCGCATGCCCTGAAACCGCCGCCGATCTCACTCAGGAAACGTTCCTCCGCCTTCTCGTTGCGGCGCCTGGCCGGCCGGTCGAAAACGTCCAGGCCTATCTCTTTCGTACGGCTACTAATCTCTCGATAGATCTTGCGAGGCGGCAGCGGCTCATGCCGCTCGTCGATGATTCCATGACCGCACTCGAAGGCGTAGTCGATGAATCGCCTTCGCCGGAACGCGTCGTGCTGTCGCGCCAGGAGCTTTTGAGGTTGCAACGGGCGCTCGATCAGATTCCGGCGCGGCCCCGCGATGTTTTCCTCGGCCGCCTCGAAGGCAAGACATTCGAGGAGATCGGCCGTTCCCTTGGCATGCCGACGCAGACAGCCTTCAGTCAGATGGTCAAGGTCATGATCCATCTGAAATCCGCCCTCGACCGCGCCTGATATCAGCTCGTTTCAGAAATCCCGTGCTTTTGATCGTCTCTGATAAAGAGGACTGACGATCCGCGAATCGGGAAAGCCTGCTTGATGGCACAAGATGAGTCAAAGGACGGCCCGCCGAAAGGCGCCGAGCCGGATTGGTTGGGTGGGGATTTGGACAAGGATCTCGATCCGGCCGCACGCGAAGCCATCCTCTGGTTCAATTTATTGCATGCCGATGCCGTGACGGCAGCAGATAAAGCGGCCTTCCGCGCGTGGCTACGCCGCGATCCCGGCCATGCTTCGGCCTATGCTGAGATCGAACGGCTCTGGGCCGGCATGCACGATTTGCCCCAGGTCAAGAAGAGGCGCCGCGCCGCGCATCTCCATCTGACGCGTCGGACACTCGGCAAGACTGCCATCGCGGCGCTTGGAACGAGCGCGCTCTGGGCGTTCTATGAACAGCATCTCTTTGCCGATTATCGCACCGGCACCGGCGAGCGTCGTGGCGTCACGCTGCCCGATGGCTCCCGCGCCGAATTATCGACCGCGACCGCTTTGTCTTTTGTGATCCGTCCGGAGCTGCGGCTTGTTACGCTTTATCAGGGCGAGGCCTTTTTCGAGGTTGCCGAAAATGCGGGACGTCCCTTCGTGGTCGAAGCGGGCAGCGGCCGCACCATGGCGCTTGGGACAGCCTTTGATGTCGCCTGTGATAATGACGGCATTCGCATTACGGTCTCGGAACATGCGGTGAATGTCGGCCTTGGCGCACAAAACCTGTTGCTCGAGGCGGGTTTCCAGACCCTCTACGATGAGGAGACCATAGGTGTCGCTGAGCGTGTCGATGCGGCTTCGGAGCTTGCCTGGCGCCAAGGCCGTCTTGTCTTCGTCTCGGCGCCGTTCGGGCGCATTGTAAGCGCGCTCAACGCTTGGCGTCATGGCCGCCTTATCATCATGGACGAAGCTTTGAAGATGCGTCCCGTCACGCTCATCGTCGATCTTGCGCGGATCGGCGACATCTTGGCCGTCCTGGAAGAAGCCTTGCCCATTCGTGTCGTCAACCTCACGCCGCTCGCGACGCTGATCTATTCCGCCTGACGAAAAAAGAATCCGGCCCATTTCAGATAAAGCGCCGCACCCTTCGTCATAAAGAATGAGGGCGTAGGGCGCGGGCCTTGCTCTTCGACGGGGAGCAAGGGAATGTCGCGTAAGTTTGTCTGGGGGCTTGGCGTTGAAGGTGCGATTGGCGCGCTATACACACGCATTTTCAAAAGCCACATGCTGAGGCGCGCGATTTGCGTTTGTGCGAGTTTGACTGGTCTCATTCTAAACTTCGAGCCGGTTGCTGCCCAGAACGCGGGATCGGCATCCGTTGGCAGGGCTGCGTCCATTGCGTTCTCTATCCCGCCCCAATCGCTCTCGACGGCGCTCGTCGCTTTCTCGCATGCAGCCGGTGTCGGCGTGGTCTTCGATGGCGCGATCGACCGCAGTCGCCTATCGCCAGGTGTTTTCGGCTCGATGACGCCGGCGCAAGCATTGCAGCATCTGCTCGGGAGCACCGGCCTTTCCTATCATTTCACCACTGCGACATCGGTGACAATCGAACGAGCGCAGGGCGAAGCCGGCGCAGCCGTGACTGCGCCCGGTGCGCTCACACTCGACACGATCAACGTCCAGGGCAGCGGCGAAAACGCCTGGGGGCCCGGGCAGGGCTATGTCGCGCGTCAAAGCGCAACGGCGACAAAGACGGATACGCCGCTCATCGAAACGCCGCAAGCCATTTCGATCGTCTCGCGCGATCAAATTCGCCAGCAAGGCGCGCAGGATCTGAAGCAGGCGCTCGCCTATACGTCCGGCGTCGCCGCGACCACGCGCTCCGCTTTCAGCGGTTTTGACATCATCTATTCACGCGGTTTCATTCTCGACAGGTATGTTGATGGGATGAAGCTCCTTGGAGGCGATGTCGGCTATACGGTCCCCCAGATCGAACCTTATGGGGTCGAGCGGCTCGAGGTCTTTCATGGACCGACGTCGGTCTTGTATGGACAGGCGTCGCCCGGCGGCCTTGTCAATGCCGTGACCAAGCGACCTTTGGATACGCCCTTTCATGAGGTTGAAATACAGACAGGCAATTTCGACCGGGTCCAAGGCGCCTTCGATCTCAGTGGCCCGGTTAACGCCGATAAGACCGTGCTCTACCGTCTGACCGGCGTGGCACGGAATGTCGAGTCTCAGGTCGACTTCACGAAAGAGCAACGCATATATATTGCACCGGCCCTGACCTGGAGACCTGACGCGAATACGGATTTGACGCTGCTCGCCAGTGTACAGCACGATCCGAATGTTGGATTGTACAGTCTCGTCCCGAGCGCTGGAACGCTCACGCCCGCCGCCTACGGCCTATTGCCGCGAAGCCGGTTCCTGGGCGATCCCAATTATGATGAATATAAGCGCGACCAAGAGTCGATCAGCTATATATTCGAGCATAGCTTCGACGAAAGCTTCCTGGTTCGCCAGAATTTCCGCTACATGCACACGGACGGCGAGGCCAGGCAATTGCTGCCCTTAGGGTCTTCGCTCACGAATGCGCAGGTCTTAAATCGTTATGCGCTCTTTGATAGGAACATCATCAACGCCGTAACTTTGGACACACAGGGGCAGGCGAAATTCGCGACGGGGCCCTTCGCACACACGGCGCTTTTTGGTGTGGACTATCAGCGGCTTTCGCTTGGTGACAGGCTGGGGCAGGCGCTAGCGCCGTCGATCAACATATTCATACCGGTCTATGGCTACGTCATTCCCAACCCGGCGACTGTCTCGAACACGAGTCAGCTCACCAACCAAATCGGCCTCTATGAGCAAGACCAGGTCAAGCTCGATCGCTTTGTATTGACGGTGAGCGGCCGTGAGGATTCCGTCGAAACGGACACACTGAACCGCACCAATGGCGAGACGACGCCGCAAAATGCGCATGCGTTCACATGGCGGGCTGGATTGAATTATGTCTTTGACAATGGCGTCGCGCCTTATGTGAGCTATGCGACATCGTTCCAACCGGCGAGCGGAGTCGATTCCGCCGGTAATGCGTTCAAGCCGACAACCGGACAGCAATATGAAGGAGGAATCAAATTTCAGCCGGCGGGTGTGAATGCTCTTTTAACGGTCGCAGCCTTCGATCTCACAGAGCAAAACGTGTTGACCGTCGACCCGAATAATTCGGCCTTCAACGTGCAGACTGGAGAAATCAGATCGCGCGGCATCGAGGCCGAAGGCAAGGCCAGCTTGACGGAAGGGTTCGATCTGCTGGGATCTTTCACTTATGCCGATGTCAAGGTGACGAAAAGCAATGGCAGCGATCTCGGCAAGCGGCCGGTGAATGTCCCGTCGACGGTTGGCGCGCTCTGGGCTTTTTACACGGTTCAAACCGGCCCGTTCCAGGGCCTCGGTTTCGGCGGCGGCGTTCGTTATGTTGGCAACACCCCAGGCGACACCGCAAATAGCTTCTTCGTTCCGAGCAACATGCTGTTTGATGCGGCGGTACAATATGATCTCGGCAAGCAAGTGAAGCAGCTTGATGGTGTGAGGCTCGCAGTCAACACGCGCAATATGTTCGACAGACGCTATGTTTCGGAGTGCTCGAACGCGTTGAACTGTATCTATGGGCCAGGCCGCACCATATTGGCTACGGTGCGATATAATTGGTGATCACGAACCCGCCTTGGCTGGCTTGCGGCGCCGGCCGTATGCCATTGTACTTCCACAAATTAGAGAAGCTCTAAATCATTGCCGTTGCCAATGATCCGGCGCTGAGATAACGCATCGACTATATTCAGCCTTCTCACGGCACGCGGCAAAGATGGTTGTGTCGAACGGATTGGCGCACTCGGGCGATCTTGGTGCTTTGTTCCGACTCTATCATCGCGAACTGACGCGCTTTGCCTATGGCCGGCTTCATGATCGCGAAGCCGCGGCCGATGTCGTGCAGGATGCTTTTCTCCGCTATCTCGCTGCCGAGGTCCTGAAGCCAGCGGAGGCGCCTTTAAGTCCGCGCTTCTTCCTGCGCCGCATCGTCGCCAATCTGACGATCGACGTGATCCGCCGCTCGCAGAGGCGCGGCCGCACGGTGGCGATAGAAGGTGTCGCGGGCGAGATAGCGGACTTGGCGCCGCTGGCTGATCGCGCGCTCACGGCACGCCAGGAATATGAAATCCTTCGCCGCGCGCTCGATGAACTTTTGTTAGCAAATCATTATGATTTAACGGTCTTAAATTTGGGTGGGGTGGCGTTGCGTAGAAGGCCGAGGCAGGTTGAATCCGATACGGGCGCTGATCCTTCTTGCGCGAGCTTTCGTGCTAGTATTCGCAGCCCTTGCGCTCGCAGGCTGCGCAGGGTTTGGCGGTCCCGAGCGGGTTGTGAAAACCGGTACGGTCCAGCCATCCATGCTGCGCCTCATGGCAGGTCTCGACATGGAGCGCGGCGCGCCGCTTCTCATCCGGCTCTATAAGCAGGAAAGCGTGCTCGAAGTCTGGAAACAGGATCAGGGCGGCCGCTTCGCGCTTTTAAAGTCCTATCCGATCTGCCGCTTCTCGGGCACGCTCGGTCCGAAGAAGAGCGAAGGCGATCACCAGGCTCCCGAGGGCTTCTACGAGATCACAGCGGACCAGTTGAATCCTTTTTCGCACGAATATCTTGCCTTCAACGTGGGATTCCCGAATGCCTTCGATCAATCGCTCGGGCGGACGGGTAGTTTTGTGATGGTACATGGCGGATGCCGGTCGGTCGGATGTTACGCCATGACCGATGCGCAAATGGATGAGATCTATGGGCTCGCCTACGAGGCCTTCCAGGCCGGCCAGGACAAGATCCAGTTGCAGGCCTTTCCATTCCGCATGATCGAGCAGAACCTCGTACAGCATAGCGACGATCCGAACGCGCCGTTCTGGGCGATGCTTAAAAACGGCAGCGACGCCTTTCAGGCCTCAAGAATACCGCCGACAGTTGCAGTCTGCGGACAGCAATATGTTTTCAACGCGCGGTTGCCTGTCCAAGACCTCGATCCAGTGGCGCCCTGTCCGCCCGGGATTGCGCCAGCCGCGGTCGCTTTCAATGGCACGGCGGAACAACATGCCGCGAAGCCGCGCCCAGCACCTCTGCCGGAGCAAGTTGGCAACGGGACCGATCCGGCTGGCACGATCGCGCGCTAAGTCTCACCGAACACCCAGCTTAGAACCTATATAAATCATTGGATTTGCATGGCTAAGTCAGCTGCGCTACTTCCTGTGAAGCGGCGGCTCGTTTGCTGATCACCGGGCCGGTCGCTGGGGC
>JAATEW010000324.1 GCA_015655535.1 Hyphomicrobiales bacterium
CTAAGGCATTCTTCTTAATCGATAGAGAATGAGCACGTCCGCATGATCGCGGGCGATCGCGAGGCCGCGTCGCTCGAAGCGATCAAACGCCACGTCCGGCCGATCGAAGCCGAAGCGGTAAACCGATCGAACGGAAAGGCGTCTACATACCGTTCAAATATTCAGCGCTTTGAATAAGATGCACATATACAACCGCGGTGAATGTAGAAAATAAATACATCCCGTATGGTATCTCGTTGAAATAATTTTCTCAAAACCGTTACTGTGAAGCTTTCTATTAACTTTCTTACATTCAAATTTAACAAATGAAACGACCGATACGGTCAGTAAAGCGGCGGCTATATTGCCCGTCGCAATGCCTAGATTTGCGTCGATTCAATATCGTTATTTGAGCGATATTGCGGAACGAGACTTTCACGGGGGATGATCATGTTGGGTTTTAATGTGGGTTCCGGATCGGACTCGAACAGGGTTCTCGCCGCGCTCAGCCGCTCGCTTGCCATCATCGAATTCGACCCCACAGGCAAAATTCTGACGGCGAACGAGAATTTCTGCAACGCGCTCGGCTATAGCCTGTCCGAGATCAAGGGCCAGCATCACAGCATGCTGGTCGAGCCGGATTACGTGCACAGTCCGGACTATAAGGCCTTCTGGGCGAAGCTCGGCCGCGGCGAGTTTGACGCGCGCGAATATAAGCGCATCGGCAAGGGCGGCCGCGAGGTCTGGATTCAGGCGTCCTACAATCCGGTGAAAGATGACAAAGGCAACGTCGTCAAGGTGGTCAAGGCGGCGACGGTCATCACCGAGGAGAAACTCAAGAACGCCGAATTTGAGGGCAAACTCAGCGCGATCTCGCGTGTTCAGGGTATCATCGAATTCACGCCGCGCGGCGAGGTCATCACCGCCAACGAGAATTTTCTCGGCGTGCTTGGCTATCATCTCGACGAGATCAAGGGCCAGCATCATCGCATGTTCGTCGAGCCGGCCTATGCGCAATCGCCCGACTACCAGGAGTTCTGGAGGAAGCTGAACAGTGGTGAATATGTCGCCGCCGAGTTCAAGCGCATTGGCAAGGGCGGCAAGGAAGTTTGGATTCAGGCGTCCTACAATCCGATCTTCGATATGAACAAGAAGGTGACCAAAGTCGTCAAATTCGCGACCGATGTGACCGACCGCGTCCGCGCCGTCAACGAGATCGCGGGCGGCCTCGCGCATCTCGCCGACAACAACCTCGAACGCCGCCTCGACACCGCGTTCATCCCGGCTTTCGAACCGCTCCGCCTCGATTTCAACCGCTCGCTCGAAAAGCTGCAATCGACTCTGATGCGGATCGCCGACAGCACCGATACGATCCAGTCGGGCACGCTCGAAATATCGACGGCCTCCGACGACCTGTCGCGCCGCACCGAACAGCAGGCGGCGAGCCTCGAAGAGACCGCGGCGGCACTCGATGAAATCACCGCGACGGTGAAGAAATCGGCCGACGGTACGAGCCACGCGCGGCAGGTGGTTGCCTCGGCCGATGAGGATGCCAAAAAGAGCGCCTTGGTCGTGCGCCAGGCGGTCGACGCGATGGATGCGATCGCCAAATCATCGCAGCAGATCAGCCAGATCATCGGCGTCATCGACGAGATTGCCTTCCAGACCAATCTGCTCGCGCTGAATGCCGGCGTCGAGGCGGCGCGGGCTGGCGACGCGGGTCGAGGCTTCGCCGTCGTCGCGTCCGAAGTGCGCGCGCTTGCGCAGCGTTCGGCGGAAGCAGCGAAAGAGATCAAGGGCCTGATTTCGACCTCGACGACGCATGTCGATCATGGCGTGAAGCTCGTCGCCGAAACCGGCAAGTCGCTTGAGCGGATTATGACCCAGGTGGCCGAGATCAATGAAGTCGTCGGTGAAATCGCAGCGGGCGCCAAGGAACAGGCGATCGGGCTCGCCGAAGTCAATACCGCGATCAATCAGATGGACCAGGTGACGCAGCAGAACGCGGCGATGGTCGAGGAATCGACGGCGGCCAGCCATTCGCTGTCTTTGGAAACCGAGCAATTGTCGGGTCTGATCGGCCAGTTCAAGATCGGCCGAAAAGACATGAAACCCATGCGCCGCGAGCCGCAAAGGGTCGTGCACGCCATGCGGCCAGCCGCCAAAGCTCCTGCGACCGCCAGTGCGACGCGCAAGCCGCAAGCAAAGCCAGCGCATGGCGCGCTCAAAGCCGTGGTGAATGGTGCGCCGGTGGAGGACGCAAACTGGGAAGAGTTCTGAGACGCGCCGGAACGCAAGCGATCTTCAAGATTGGCGGCCCATGCGGCGAGCCGAAACAACAGGTCAAGTAACATGGCAGATTTTGGCAAGACGGACGGCGCTGCGAGCCGGGAAATGGTCACTTTCCTGGTCGGCACCCAGGAGTTCTGTATCGACGTTATGGTGGTGCGCGAAATCCGGGTATGGGCGCCGGCCACGCCGGTCGCTCATGCGCCGGGCTTCGTGTGCGGTGTGATCAACTTGCGCGGCACCGTGCTGCCGATCGTCGATTTCGCGGCACGGCTCGGCCTCAAGCCGACGGAGCCGACGACCCGCCACGCCATCCTGGTCGTGCAGATCCGCGATCAGACGATTGGCCTGCTCGTCGAGGGCGTCTCGGAAATTCTCACGATCAGCCAGGACATCATCCAGCCGACGCCAGACGTTGCCTCGCAGACGGCCAAGGATTTCGTCAGCGGCATCATCGCCACGGACGGACGCATGATCAGCCTGATCGCGCTCGATGCCATCCTGCCGCACGATCAAATGGCGGCCTAACCCTTTCCGGGCAGGAGAGGGTTGGGTGCCGCGGCTCATTGTTCGTTTTTAGTGTGCGGATGATCTTATCCGGAAAGTCTGCAATTTTTCGGGATAGGTTTTTATTCTGTCGCATTTTCGGACGGCGAACCGGTATCCACTTCGCCTGAAAATGCTTTATCCGCTATTGCGCAGCCCGGCCGCAATGCCGTTGATCGTCAGGTGGATGCCCTGCTGCACTTCGGGCAGAGTATCGCCGGCGCGGAAGCGCTTGATCAGGGCGATCTGCAGATAGTTCAAGGGCTCGATATAGGGCAGGCGGCCGTGGATCGAGTCGAGCAGCATCGGGTCGCTCGCAAGAAGCTCCGTCGCGCCGGTCGATTCCAAAACCCAATCATGCGTGCGGTGCCATTCGTCCTTGATACGGCCGAAGACGGCGTGGCGCAGCTCCGGCTCTTCGACGAGCTCTGCATATCTTTCGCCGATATCCATGTCCGATTTGACCAGCACCATTTCGAGATTGGCGACGGTGGTGCGGGCAAAGCGCAGCTTCTGATACATGTCGCGCAGCAGCGGACGGTCTTCCGGATGTTCGCGCATATGATCTTCGACGGCGGTGCCGAAGCCGTACCAGGCGGGCAGCATCACGCGGGACTGCGCCCAGGAAAACACCCAGGGGATGGCGCGCAAAGCCTCGATGCTCGAAACCGCGCTCGCCGAACGCGACGGCGGCCGCGAGCCGATATGCAGATTGGCAATTTCCAAAATCGGTGTCGCCTGCCGGAAATAGGTGAGGAAATTCGGGGTCTCGTAGACGAGCCCGCGATAGGCGGCATTGGCGCGCCGGCTCAGCGCCTCGAAAAGCGCATTGAACCGTTGCGAGTCCGTACGCGGCAGAAGGGTTGCCTGCACGGTCGCCGCGACCAGCGTATCGAGATTATGCAGGCAAAGCTCCGGCGTGCCATATTTACTCTCGATGACCTCGCCTTGTTCGGTCACGCGGATGCGGCCTTCGACCGAATGATTGGGCTGGCCCAAAATCGCGTCGATGTTCGAACCGCCGCCGCGCCCGACGGCGCCGCCGCGGCCGTGGAAAAGCTGCGGTTTGATTCCCTTGCTGGCGTAAAGCGCGATCAGACGCTCGGTCGCCTGCCGCAATTCCCAGACGGAGGTCAGATAGCCGCCATCCTTGTTGCTGTCGGAATAGCCGAGCATCACTTCCTGCACATAGCCTTGCGCTCTCACGATCGAGCCTGCGAGCGGCAGAGCCAGGAAATCCGACATGATGCGATCGGCATGGCGCAGATCGTCGATCGACTCGAAGAGCGGCGAGACCATCAGAGCCGAATGTGGCTCGGCGCCGCCGGTAAAGAGGCCGACTTCCTTCAGGAGCACGAAAACTTCGAGAATGTCGGAGGCATCGCTCGCCTTCGAGATCACGTAATTCGCAATCGCCGCGGCGCCGAGCTTTTGATGAATCTTCGCCGCCTCGCGCACGATGGCGAGTTCGGACGCCGTTTCGGCGCTATAGGTCAGGAAGCGCGAATGCAAAAGCCTTTGATGCGAAAGTTCCGCGTTCAGCAGGGCGCAGCGGGCAGCCTCGTCGAGTGCGAGATAATCGCCATGCACGCCGGCCTTGGCGAGCAGTTCGGCGACGACGCGCTCATGTACCTCGGCATTCTGACGTAGATCGACCGTGAAGAGATGGAAACCGAAACAGGTCGCGGCGCGGATCAGCATGCCGAGCCGCCCGTCGGCGAGACGCGCGCCGCGATCGGAGCGTAGCGACGCGTCGACGGTGTCGAGATCGGCGAGAAGATCGGCGACATCGACATAGGCGGGCGCGGTGACGCGCGGCAGACGCGCGGGCGGCTTGCCGACGAGCCGCAGCCGTGTCGCCGCGAGCCGCGCGTAAATATAGGTGAGCGCGCGGCGATAGGGTTCGTCGCGGCGATGGTCCGAGCAATCGCCGGAAGCATCGGCGAGCGCCTGCAGTTCAGGCGTCACCGGAACGAGCGTGACGCAGGTCGAGAGCTCGCCGCCGAGCCGGTGCAGCTCATGCAGATAATGATCCAGAATGAATTGCGATTGCTGGTCGAAGGCGAAGACCAGAACCTCCGCCGTCACCAGCGGATGGCCGTCGCGGTCGCCGCCGATCCAGGAGCCGAGACGTAGCGCCGGCGGCAGGCGGTCGACCTGGAGCAATTTTTCCCAGGCGCGGTAGAGCTGCGGCATGACCGGCAGAAATGTCCGCGCGAAAGTCGCGATGATGTTGAGGATTTCATCCTGAACCGCGATGCGCTTCGGGCGCAGCAGGCGGGTCTGCCAGAGGCCGGTGATCTCGGCGCGCAATTGATCTTCGAGCGCGTCGATCTCTTTCGGCAAAGCCGTTTCGATCTGTGCCGCGAGCGCAGCGACGGCGGTTTCGCGCTCGATGATGCAGCGGCGGCGGACTTCCGTCGGATGCGCCGTCAGCACCGGCGAGATCAGGCCTTGTTCGAAAAGCGCGATGACGGAATCGCGCTTGACGCCATTCTCGGCCAGGATGCCGATGGCCTCCTGCAATCCGTCCGAATGGGCATCCGTCGTGTTGCGCAACGAGCGGATGAGATGGCGATCCTCGGCGATCGTCACGAGATGCAGAAAATAGGTGAAGGCGGTGACGAATTTCACGACCTCTTTGGGCGCGAGCTTGTCGAGCATCGCATCGACGCCGGCATCGACCTTATGTTCGCGGAAGGTCGCGACGGAGCCCCGCCTGATCGCTTCGATCCGGGAAAAGAGATCCTCGCCCTCTTGCTCACGGATGACATCGCCCAGGAGGCGGCCGAGGCGGCGCACTTCGGTGCGGAAAACCGCGGCTTCCGCTTCGTTGCGTTCAGAGGCAGGCGTCACGAGTTTGGCTTGGAGCATAGGCTAAGCAGCTTTCAATTCGACGGAAGACATTCAATGCGGGCTTTAAACTGACCGCTGAAAATTTTGAGCGGACAGTCCAGAGCCCTTTAGGTTGGTACCCATTGTCTCATTTCTAAAATGGAGGTGAGCGAACTCTCTCCTCTTGTGGGAGAGGGTGGTCGGTGGAGCCGACCGGGTGAGGGGAGCATGGAAGACGTCCAACCCCTCATCCGGCTTGCTTTCGCAAGCCACCTTCTCCCGCGAGGGGAGAAGGACGCGCCCTATCATTTGAGTCCAGACCCTAATCCACGAACAACGCATGCCGTTGAAGGCGAGATGCACGCATATTTCCATGAAACGCCTCTGACAGAGGCGGAGCCAATCTAGAAAAGCCAATGTTTTGGGAAGGTCAAGCGGCGAGTTTGGCATGCCAGCGCGCGTGCTTTACAGTCGCGCCTGCGACGATCCGTGCCATGCAGGCTCGCCGGCGCATAAGCCGCGCGTTTGGCTTTCCAGCGAAAATTACCCATAAGAGGCGCGGCATGCCAGATCCCCGATGCGATGGTTTTGAATTTGCTTGGCGGGTCTCAAGGACGAAGATGAAGGCTTGAGGCATGAGCGCCAGGCTCAAACGCCAGTTCGATTGCTACGATCGGCTGCCCCCGCAATTGCGGGAAATGCTGGCGAATGCGAATTTCGACAATGACGCGACCATGTTCGCGGAAGCGCTCGATGTAGGCATTTCGGCCGATCTCCTGCGCTCGCGCTTCATGTCGGAAGAAGCCAAGCGCCTGCCGGTCGATAATTATGTGATGTATGGGCCGGAACATCCGGGCGCGGCGAAAAGCGTCCAGGAGGCCCAGCTCAGATATTTCCACTATACGCTGCGCCGTTATTTCTGGTGGAGCAAGATCTAGCCGGGTCGCTCTTTGACCTCGCCGGTCCCTTGAGCCGGGCCGGACGATGATATTTTCCAATCATTTCGGAGACTTTTTGTCCTTTTCCATAGTCCGCGGGCAGGGCAACATGGCCAAGGGCGCGGGGCGGATCAGACAGACAATCTTGGAAGGGGCGGCTTCAGCCAAGAAGTCATGCGGGCATCCGTTATAATAAGCGTGAAAAATCAAGGTATAGAACGCTTTTAAACTAGATAAAGCGAAGGTCGAGGGGGCACGTTTGCGCGTTCTGGGTGGAACAAGAGTTTTGATCGCGGCCTTTGGCCTCTTCGTGTCTCAATCCTTGGCCTGGGGTGCGCCCGATACTACGCCGAATCCGTCAGCTGCGCCGCCCGCCGGAACGGCGGAGCAAAATCAGAATTTCGTGCCGCCGCGCGCGATCCCGTCCTCCGCCATGAAAAATTGGCCGGTCTATCCGGCGGCGGCGCGTCAGGCGCATCGGGTCGGCGTCGTGCTTTTGAGCGTCAGGATCTCGGCGCAAGGCGCGCCCTTGGACGTCAAAGTGGCGAAGAGCAGCACGTTTCAGGATCTCGATTTCGCGGCGGTCACCGCCGTGCGGAATTGGCAATTCACGCCGGCGACGCGCGAAGGCACAGCCACTGAAACCACGGTCAATCTGCCGATCAATTTTTCACTGAAGGCGCCGGAGCAGCCAGCGCCAGCTGCGGCCGCGGCAGATCCTGCGAAGCCGCAACCGGCCCAAGCCCAAGTCCAAGCCCAAGAGAAGCCGAAACAAAAGCCAAAGGTCGCGCAAAAGCCTGCGCCGAAACCGAAGGCTAAACCCGCAACGCCGAAACCGGACGCAAGCGCGCCAGCAAATGCAGCCGAGCCGGAAGAGCCCGCGAAGGAAGCAAATTAAAGAGTCTCTCGATTGATGAAAATGAGGCGCCCCGCGTGGGCGCAGCCTTCTCGCCTTTAGGACAGGGCTGGGCCGGCCAGTGCCCCATTCACCAAACCTTAACCATCGCGTGCGCCACAGCACAGCCGATCTGCCCCCCTCTCAGCCAAAGTGGCTTCATCGAGAAGGGGAGATCACCATGTCCATCGAAGCCATGTATCCGAGCCGGACCCAGCCCCGGTCGCAGAACCCGCTGTTTGCCCGCGCGTTTCGCCGGCAGAGGCTGTGCCTCATGCTGATCCTGGCGACGATTGGTTTCGGCCTGCTGCTGCTTCAGCTTTTTCCGATGACCGCGCATGCCGACGCGCGCCAGATGAGCGCCGACCCGGCCTCGATCCTGCCGATCAAGACCGAAGCGCCGAATGGCAAGGCCGTCCGGATGATCCAGATCTACGACGTCCCCGCGCATTGATCGCTACGCAGAGCCGCGATTTATTCCGGCTCCCATTTCCGCACGCTGCCGTCGTTGAGTTCGGCAGCGGCTTCCCTGACCAAGCGGCCGCCTACTCGAAGCTCCGGCGCGATCTCAGCCAGGGGCACGAGCACGAAGGCGCGATTGAAGAGCTCCTTATGCGGCAAGATGAGATCGGGCTCGGCCAGCGGCAGATCGCCATAAAATAAAATATCGATATCGATCAGGCGCGGTCCCCAGCGGATCGTTTTTTCGCGCCCCATTTCGGCTTCTATCGCTTTCGCTTCCGCCAAAAGCGCCGCGGGAGAGAGCCTGGTGCGGGCGAGCGCGCAAGCGTTGGCGAAAGCATCCTGATCGAGATAGCCCCAAGGCGCCGTGCGATAGATCGACGAGACCGCGACGATCTCGACGGCCTTGCGCGCTTCGAGCAAAGCGAGCGCACGCCTGATGTTGGCGGGTTTGTCGCCGATATTCGAGCCCAGGCCCAATCCGATCTCGACCGGAGCGGAGCCGGCCGGATCAGGCCCGCTCGATGGCATCGAAAACTTTGAAGGCCGCGACATGTTCGGCGGCGTCATGTACGCGGAAGATCGATGCGCCATGCGCCGCGGCGGTGAGATTGGCAGCCAGAGTGCCTATAAGCTTAATCGCCGGATCATCGCCGAGCAGCGAGCCCAGAAGCGACTTGCGCGACAGGCCGACGAGAAACGGCAATTTATAATGCTGCAGCTTCGTCATGCCCGCGATTGCCTGGAGGTTTTGCTGCTTAGTCTTGCCGAAGCCGACGCCCGGATCGAGCATGATATGATGGCGCGGGATGCCGGCCTTGTCGGCGAGCGCCAGCGAATGATCGAAGAAGCGGCGCATGTCGTCGACAATGTCGCGCTTGTCATCGACATCCGCGCGGTTGTGCATGATGACGACGGCCGCACCGCCTTCGGCGACGACATCGGCCATCGCGGGATCGCGTTGCAATCCCCAGACGTCGTTGACGACGCAGACGCCGTGCGAAACGGCGTAACGCGCGATCACCGCCTTCGACGTATCAATGGACACCGGCGCTTCGACGGAATGCACCAGACCTTCAAGCAGGGGTTCGAGCCGCTTGAGCTCTTCGTCTTCGGGCACCGGCGTATGACCGGGGCGGGTCGACTCGGCCCCGACATCGACTATATCGGCGCCCTCGGCGACGAGCTTTTGGGCCTGCGCCTTGGCGCTCTCCAAACTGTTGAAACGGCCGCCGTCGGAAAAGGAATCCGGCGTGACATTGACGATGCCCATGATGATCGGCCGCGTGCCGAGAAGCGCGAGAAATCGGTCGCGCTTTTCGAACATCGCCTCTTGCGTCGTGGTTTGCGCGTTCAAATCGGCTTGTCTTCCTGGTTCGGATAGGCGCAGCGCCATTTTGTAATCAACTGTCCCGGATGTTCGTTCGACCAAGCCGCCATATAGATGGGCGCCTCCATCTCGCATTGCGTCAAGGATGCGCCTTGATCGACGAATTGCAGATGTTGTTCCTGACAGCCTCCGGGGTGTGCGAGGCTGCACACCGTCATTATCACTTCGATCAGTCCCATGTCAGTCCCCCCGGCTTGGCTTGCCGGCCCATTTTGACGGGCCGTTATCCGCATGGAACAAGCTGAGGCTTGGCGCGTCAAGCTGGCGTTGGGATCACTTCTATCGGCGCCCTATCCCGATCTGAAAGTTTGCGACTTCCGGGCCGTGCTTTTTGATATGGATTCACAGAACGATGTTTTTTCATTCCCAAGGACAGGCGCGTTCCTTCTCCCCTTGCGGGAGAGGGTGGTTTGGCGAAGCCAACCGAGGGGTTATGGCCTTTTCCCGGCAGGCTGCCCCCTCATCCGGCCGGCGCTGCCGGCCACCTTCTCCCGCAAGGGGAGAGGATTCGCCACGCCTTAAAGCACGACCACGCGCGTTCCGACCGGCACGCGCTTATAAAGATCGATCACGTCGGCGTTCATCATCCTGATGCAGCCGGATGAGACCGCCTTGCCGATCGTATCCGGCTCATTCGTGCCGTGGATACGAAACAGCGTGTCCTTATTGCCCTGATAGAGATAAAGCGCCCGCGCGCCGAGCGGATTGTCGATCCCGCCTTCCATATGCTCGGGCAGATCGGGGCGGCGCTTCAGCATGTCCTTCGGCGGATACCAGGCCGGCCATTCCTGCTTATTGTGGACCTGCGCCTCGCCCTTCCATTCGAATCCCTGACGGCCGACGCCGATGCCATATTGCATCGCCTGGCCGTCCGCCTGCACCAGATAAAGGTGCTTGCTGTGCGTATCGACGACGATTGTGCCGGCCGGCTCATGCGTCGGGTTCGCAACCATTTGCGCCGTCCGCTGCGATGTATCGATATTGGCTTCCGACGTGCCTGGGTCCGCCGGCTCCAGATTGGCATGCCCCGGTCGGCGATAGGGCGTCGCGTCATAGCCTTGGTCGTAATTGTCCGGCACGCGCCGCGCATTTTGCCGCGTGCGCGGCGGTCCCGCCGGATAGGCCCCATAGTCTTCGCCGTAATAGCCTGCGCCGTCATAGGGTGCGGGCGGCGCCGGATAGGCGGGATAGGCCGGATGGCCGGGATAGGGCGGCGGCGCATATTGATAGCCCGAATAATTGGACCATTGCGCCGCGGCGGGCCCGGCGCCCGCCAGAATTGCAACCACTAGGAAACAGGCCGTCTTCAAGTTCGTCGCACGCATGATTTCAAACTCACTCTTTTCGGGGCCAGATCACGATGATTTTGGGTTGATCCAAAATCATCGTGATCGATTCCAATAGTTCAGAGCGGAATTTCAGCGAAAACCGGTATCCACTTTTTCGCATCCCGCTCTTGCCAATCCAGCCGATAAAAAAGGCGAAACAGCGAAGCGCCGCCGGACACATATCCGACGGCGCCTTCAATTTCAAATGCGCCGATGCGAAGACATCTCCGCATGGGACCTCTTCAGATCACATTCACCGGAGCGCCGACCTTCACGCGTTCGTAAAGGTCGATCACATCCGCATTGAGAAGCCGAATGCAGCCGGACGACACGGCCTGACCGATCGAGTCGGGCTCATTGGTGCCATGGATGCGATACATCGTGTCGCCCTTCTCGTTGAAGAGATACATGGCGCGGGCGCCAAGCGGATTCTCGATGCCGCCTTCCATGTGGGCCGGCAGATCGGGGCGGCGCTTCAGCATCTCGGCCGGCGGCGTCCAGGCCGGCCACTCGGCGCGGCGGGCGATATGAGCGCGGCCCGACCAGGCAAAGCCCTCGCGGCCGACGCCAATTCCGTAACGCACAGCCTTGCCCTCGCCGAGCGAAAGATAGAGATAGCGGTTCTTGGTGTCGATCGTGATCGAGCCGGACTTCTCACCCGTCGGATCTTCGACGATGGTGCGAGTCGGCTGGACGTCGCGGCGGGGATCAGCTGGAAGATTGGCCTGTTGGATCGGTTGGCTCTGCTCCAAGTTCGGCAGAATATTCAACCCTAAGAATTCGAAAGCATGCGCGCCCGTGGTGGCGACAAGGCCGAAGCAAGCGGCGGCGGCAAAAGCATTTACATTGAACTTGAACATGATCATTCCCCCTGAACACGAAAGTTTCGATAGCCTTCATGTACTGGGAGCAAAACACGCAAGCTGTGCGTTTTGTTCCATGGCAAAGGCAGTGCGCGGCGAAATCAAAAAATTGAGGGTGAAGAAAGTTTCAACGCGGAACTTTGCATGAGTTAACGCGTTAACGCCTGGCGATGGGCATGATGTGCCGGCTCGCCTCCCATGATCGATTCAGCACATTTTGCAGGCTAGGGGCTGGGGCTTGTCTCGGACCGCGGCCAGGCAAAATTATCGGCGCGATCGGGCTTTTGAGCCGGCGGCTTTCCACCCGCCAACGCGTGGTCGATCACGGCACGATCGGCGTCCGCCTTGTTTTTCACCCGCGTCACCAATTGGCCGCCCGGCGCCGAAGTGGGTCCCGTCAAAGGCAGGACGGGACCAGCCACGGGCTTGGGGGCCGCCGCGGGCTGCGCCGCTGTCGGGGCATCGGGGGAGGGTTCCGCCGGAACCGTCACGACGGCCGGATCGACCTTGGGTTCGGTTGCGTCGAGAGCCCGGCGAATATCGCCTTCGACGAAATGCGCCAGTTTGCGAGCGCCGGCCTTGGTGAAATTCACGCCGTCCGCCGTCCTGATGCGCACGTTCTGGCCGTTCACGTCCGGCCCGAACGGATCATATTGGCTGTGGTCGTCCTCGAAGGCTTCCCAAATATCGACATAGGCCGCGCCCGCCTTCTCGGCTTGGGCGCGATAAAAATCATTATAGGTCAGGAATTCCGCCGACAGCCGTTCGCTTTTCACGATCGGCAGCCCGACCCAGATGAGCGGAATGTTCTTCTCTTGAAACGCATGCGAGATATCGGCGATGCGCGCCGTATAGGTCTCGATCCATTTCGGCGAGCCCGGCTCATAGGTCACATTGCCGAGGCGCATGGGCTGATGGTCGTTGCTGCCGACCAGAATGACCGCCATGTTGATTTTTTCGTTGCCTGCGAGAAGGTCATGCACTGTCTTCGGCCAATCGTAGAAGTCGTCGCGCACGAGGCCCGAACTGTCGCGCGTTTTGCGCGTGACCGAAACCTCGGGACGATCGGCGAAGGCCTCGACAAGCCCCTGCCCAAGCAACTCGCCAAGCGCGTCGCCCAGCACGGTCACGAAATAGGTCGGCGCCACAGCTGGTTTTTCAGGAGTCGCAACCTGGCCGGCAGGCCTTGGCTGCGCCACACGGCGCTTCGGCGGCGCGGCACGCCTGTAATAATAATAGCCGGGCTCCGCGGCAGGGCGGCGCGGCTGCGCGGGTGTGAACCATTGGTCGAACCAGGTGGAGGGACCCGCGAATTGGGCGTTCGCGGTCGGGCCGCCGGTCGTGAAGATCAGCAGGGCAATCAACAGAAGCTTGCCCAAAGATTTAGGCAGAGGCGAAGATCCAAAGCTCCGGGCCATGCCCCATCATAAGGCATTTGACGAAAAAGAGCAGCCCTCTCGGGGGCTTTAAAGCGGTTGGACATTCATATCGAACCAATCCGGCGTCCTTAAATCTTTTTACCGCATCGGATTGATCCGAAAACCGCTTCACACTTTTCGGTCCGATGCTCTAGTTACCGAGCAGAGGCGGCAGGCTCAAAATAATGATAGCTGAGCCAAGTAGGGCCATGACAGCGGCCACCCGGACGATCTGGCCGAAGGAGAGAACCTCCGGACCCTCCGTACCGCGGGAATCGACCAGGGCTAGAAATCTGAAACTTGGAGCAAGACTCATGAGTGCTCACCCGTCCGTTGAGAGGATTCACTAAAAATTAACGATAATTGCTTGCTAAAGCATTAACTCTGACGCCTGCACGATGAGGCGGGGCTTGGCTGCATCCATCGCGCAACGCGTCATCCCGCTGTCATACCCATTGAAGAGCGCCATGCTTGAGCCAGGCTTGCGTCTTACGTACGTACTGTTTCCGAAGAGACCCTGGCTCCGGCAGACAGCGCCGGCCGCCTCTGTTATCCTTGAATCCGGGCCGGGGGAGCGTCGCGCTCAAGCTTGCCGGCTGGCCTATGGGGAGACGGGATTTTGAAACCGGGGCCTTGTTTCGACGAGTTGACCGTGCCGGACGGCGCCTCGCGTCTTCTCTAACAATGAACGAGAATAGCTGGCTAAAGCATGAACGCGGACGCCGGCACGAAGAGGCGGGGCGGGGCGGCATCCATCGCGCAACGCGTCATCCCGCTGTCATACCCATTGAAGAGCGCCATGCTTGAACCAGGCTTGCGTCTTACGTACGTACTGTTTCCGAAGAGACCCTGGCTCCGGCAGACAGCGCCGGCCGCCTCTGTGATCCTTGACTCCGGGC
>JAATEW010000300.1 GCA_015655535.1 Hyphomicrobiales bacterium
GCTGCGAGGGCGACAAGGCAGGAAGCCCATTTTTCGACCGACATAATCTCTCTCGCGGTCACGTCATCTTTGACGTACGCTCCGGCTCAATAGGCGTTCTCGGTCTTCAAGAGCGCGAAGGGCGTCACGAACAAAATATAGATGTCGAGCAGAATGGACCAGTTCTCAATGTAATAAAGATCGCATTCGACGCGCTTTTGGATCTGCTCCGGCGTGTCCGTGCTGCCGCGCCAGCCGTGAATTTGCGCCCAGCCAGTGATTCCCGGCTTGACGCGATGGCGGGCGAAATAGCCGTCGACGACTTCGTCATAGAGATGCTCGGCCGCCTTGGCGTGCATGACATGCGGGCGCGGGCCGACAATCGAGAGATTGCCCTTGAAAACGACGTTGAAGAATTGCGGCAATTCGTCGAGAGAGGCCTTGCGGATGAACCGCCCGACGCGTGTCACACGCGGGTCGTCGCGCGTGACGAGTTTTTTCGCGCTATAATCGAGCTGATCGCAATACATCGACCGGAATTTGAAAACTTCGATCAACTCATTGTTGAAGCCGTAGCGTTTTTGCTTGAACAGGACCGGGCCTTTGGAATCGAGCTTGATTGCTAGCGCGACCAAAATCATGATCGGCGCCGTTATAATCAGGCACAAAGTCCCGGCGATTTTATCGAACAGATATTTGAGGACAATGTCCCAATCGGCGATCGGCTTGTCGAAGACGTCGAGCAGAGGCACGGAGCCGATATAGGAATAGGCGCGCGGCTGGAACCGCAGCTTGTTCATGTGAGCGGCGAGGCGGATATCGACCGGCAAGACCCAGAGTTTGCGCAGCATCTGGAGCAAACGTGCCTCGGCCGAAATCGGAAGCGTGAAGATCACAAGATCGAGCCGGACGCGCCTTGCAAATTCAAGCAGGTCGTTGACGGTGCCGAGCTTCGGAAAACCCGCGACCATGTCCGGAGAACGCTCGTCGGTGCGGTCGTCGAAGACGCCACAAATGCGCAGATCCGAATGCGGCTGATGCGCGAGCTGTTCGAGCAATTGATCGGCGGCAGGGCCGCCGCCGACGATCACCGTGCGGCGTTCGAGCCTTCCGGTCTTGGTCAGATGATCGATAAAAAGCGACAGCCCCGCGCGTTCGGCGAGAAGCGTGACGAGCCCCAAGAGAAACCAGCCGGAGAGCCAGACGCGCGAAAAAACATCTTCGAGCTTGAGAAAGAAGAAGGCGGCGAGCGCGATGAGCAAAACAAGTGTCCAGCCGGTCGCCACACGCAAACTTTCCTTCGCGAAGAATCGCAAGGCGCTCATCTTGTAGGTGCCGAGACTCTGGAACATGACGACCGTCAGCGCGGCGATGCTCGGAATGGTAATGAGATAGGCCGTCTCGACGCCATGCACGGGCGCGACATGGATCAGATGCACGAGAAAGCCGGTCAAAGCGACCAGCGCGAATTCCAAAATCCGCACGGCGCCTACGAGGACGATTCGCGAATAGGCGGGCGGCGTCGCAAAAGTCGCGAGGCTTTCGGCGAGGGCCGAGAGTTCGGCTGGACGGGGAGGGTTTACGCCTTCGTCTCGCGGGCTTTTTTGATCGACATGTCTCAGATCATCGACGGAAAAGGCGGCCATCAGGTTGCCTCGGTGCTTTCAAGAGAGAAGTGCGAAAGAAGGTTTGGAATTGGCTTGCCGGGCGGACTTGCGTTCGATCGCTTCGCGATAGACGGCAAGAATCTGCTCCACCATATTCGTGATCGTAAAACGTTCGGCGACGAGCGCTGCGAGGCCGGCCGATTCCCTCTGCCTGTCGGCCGGGGTCTTTTCGAGCATATCCTGCATCGCCGCCACGAGACGGCCGAGATCATTCGCCGGAACGAGGCGATCCCGGTAAGGCGAAAGTATGTTTCCAATGTCGCCCACATTGGTTGCGACGATGGGAAGCTGCGCACCCGCGGCTTCGAGAATGATGTAAGGCAAGGATTCGCCGCGGCTCGGCAGGACGAGGATACGCCCGTGTTTAAAGGCTTCGCGCGCCGGCATGGCCCCGACAAATGTCACCTGCTTTTCAAGCCCGAGCGCGCTCACGCGCGCGGCAAACCGTTCTTCGTCCGGTCCATGGCCAACCAGCAGAAGGCGCAACTCGTGGCCATGGACGCTGGTCAGTTCGACCATGGCATCGATCAGAAGTTCGACGCCCTTTTGCCGGCGAAGCTCTCCGACATAGAGCAGATCCGCCGCATCCGGCAGCGGCTCGACCGGGGCGAATTCCGCGACGCTGATGCCGTTTGGGATAATCCGGGTCACGGCATGCGTCTTTCCGACATATTCCGCGAAACGGCTGGCGACAAACGAACTTTCGAAGAGATAGGCATCCGTGAAAGGTTCGAACAGCCGTTCGACGAACATGTAGAAGCGCTGCAGCCGGTAAGGCATGGTGATGCTGAAGCTTCCGCCATGCGGCGTATAGGCCCGCACGGGCGTGAAGGAACCAGACCCAAGACATGGGAACCGCGCATAGAGGCCGCCTTTGGCGCCGTGGCCGTGGATGACGTCGGCCGCGAGATTTTGCGCATGCCTGCCGATCTTGAGGGCCGTCGCGAGATCGAAGGGGCTCGGCTGCCGGGACATCGGAATTCTCAAGAGCCCCAAAGCCAAGGAGGGCTTCAAGCCTTCGAGTATCGCGGCGGCCCTTTCACCGCCCGTTGTCGAATCGGCAACGATCCCGACGGTATGGCCCTGAGCGATCTGCTCTCGCGTCAGATCGATCACATGCCTGAAGAGGCCTCCGACGGGGGAGCGCAAAACATGAAGAATGCGGAGCTTCGGCTCGACATGTCCGGTCCTTTCCGTGGTCATAGACCGATTCATGTTCAGCCTCAAAAGAACCGCTCGTGTATGTAAATCGTATCGCCCGGTCGCACGAGTTGGGTGATCGGTATGGTACCGGTGAAGGGCTGTCCATCGATGATGCGGTTCAAATCCGCTCCGCCTTTAAAGGCGCGCGGCGTAAAGCCTCCGGCGATCGCCACGGCTGTTTCCACGGTCATGCCGCTGACGAAAGGATATTGGCCGGGCGTCGTGACCTCGCCGAGAATGAAGAAGGGCCGGTAGGCTTCGACCTCGACCGACACTTTAGGATCGCGCAAAAACCCATTGCGAAGCTGCGCCTCGATGCGCCGTGCAAGCGAAGCCGTCGTCAGGCCCTGAGCCTCGACAATGCCGATCAGAGGCATGGAAATATGGCCTGAACCATCGACCGCATAGGTGTTGCTGAGCGATTCCTGTCCGAACACGATGATGCGAAGCCGGTCGCCGCTGCCCAAAGTATATGGGGCATTAGGGTCGACGTCGAAATAAGGGACGTGCTGCGGCACGGCGCAACTTTCAAGGATCACCGACATCGCGAGGCAAAGGGTTAAAATGACAAGCCGCATGGTCCCTGCCGTAGGTTAAAATCCAGTCACTGAAACGCCTCACTCGCTCCGGGAAGTTTTAGATAATCATGGTTAACAAATGCTCTCTCTTAAGGTTTGCGGAGCGGTATTAACCTGGTTGCAACCATAACTCTGCTTGATGGGGCCAGTGCCGGGGCGCGGCCGGGCGGAATCTCTGCCTGAAAGCGCGCCGCGGATCAGTCACGCGGATATGGCCAGGGAAGATCGAATCGATCCGGTGTCCCCTGGCGGAGAAGCCGTCACGAAGTCCATCCAAAGTCGTCGTGACCTAGTGGAGCAGAGGGATGGAGAGCGGATTCGGTTCTGAGGAGAGTCGAGAGGAA
>JAATEW010000168.1 GCA_015655535.1 Hyphomicrobiales bacterium
ATGGTCTTGCCAAGAACGGCGACGAGAAGAACGGCGCGGTCGAAGCCAAGGTGAAAGCGGATGTCGCGGGTTTGACGCAGCGTTTTCCGATTTATTAGGTCATGAACTTATAAACGTAGGTTGGGCGCGCTTCCTTCTCCCTGTGGGAGAAGGTGGCCGGCGGAGCCGGCCGGATGAGGGATTACGATTTATCCGGATGAGACTGTAACCCCTCACCCAGCGCCTCCGGCGCCACCCTCTCAATGCAAGTCGGGCTTGCCCGACTTGCACATTTGAAAATGCTGAACTCGGGCAGGCCCGAGTTCAGACGGTAGAGGGTTCTGCCCGCTTTATGAGTCCGTGTGAGGACAAGCGGAAACGGGTTTTCGCTCCGCACACTGCTCTCATGCTGAATTGAGATTGGATTTTCATGCGGTGCCCCTATTGCGGCAGCCTCGAAACGCAAGTGAAGGATTCGCGGCCGACGGAAGATGCCTCTTCCATCCGCAGGCGGCGGGTCTGTCCCGATTGCGGCGGGCGGTTCACGACCTTCGAACGCGTGCAATTGCGCGAGCTGACGGTTGTCAAGAAATCCGGCCGCCGCGTGCCCTTTGATCGTGACAAGCTGATGCGCTCGGTCGAAATCGCCATGCGCAAAAGGCCGGTCGAAGGCGAGCGTGTCGAGCGCATGATCAATGGCGTCGTGCGGCAGCTTGAAAGCCAGGGCGACAGCGATATTCCAAGCGACAAGATCGGCGAACTCGTGATGGAGGGCCTGCGGTCGCTCGACAGCGTCGCCTATGTGCGTTTCGCTTCGGTCTATAGCAATTTTCGCGAGGCGCGCGATTTCAATACATTGATCGATGAATTGGCGGGTAGCGATCCGGCTTCGACCGAGCCGGAGCCGGGCGAGCGGACCGCCAAGAACCGTTCGCCGAGCCGGGCGTAAGGTTTCATGAGTCACATCGAAGAGGATGCGCGGCTGATGGCTGCGGCTCTGTCGCTCAGCCGCAGGAGCCTCGGTCTTGCCGCGCCCAATCCTTCCGTCGGCGCGCTTGTCGTCAATGACGGGCTGATCGTCGGGCGGGGCGTGACGGGGCAGGGCGGCCGGCCGCATGGCGAAGTGCTGGCGCTTGAAGAGGCGGGCGAACTCGCCAAAGGCGCGACGCTCTATGTCACGCTCGAACCGTGCAGCCATCACGGCAAGACGCCGCCTTGCGTCGACGCAATCATTAAGGCGGGTGTCGCGCGAGTGGTTTCGGCCATCGGCGACCCTAATCCGAAAGTGGCGGGCGAAGGCTATCGCCGCCTGCGCGAGGCAGGGATCGAAGTCGTGACCGGCATCCATGAGGAAGAGGCGCGGCGGCTGCATCTCGGACATATCCTCTGCGTGACGGCGGGACGGCCGATGCTCACATTGAAGCTCGCGGAGACGGCCGATGGTTATGCCGCCGATGCCGTCGGCGCGCCGCGGCTCGTCATCTCGGGCGAGCTGACCTATGGCTTCGTCCATCTGCAACGCGCGCTCTACGATGCGATCCTGATCGGCAGCGGGACGGCGCTGGCCGACGATCCCATGCTGACGGTGCGTCTGCCCGGACTTGAAGCGCGCAAGCCCTTGCGCGTCGTGCTCGACACGAAATTGCGTCTGTCTCCGGCGTCATGGCTCGCGATGACGGCGACGGAAGTACCGACCTTGGTGATCGCCGGAGACGGCGCCGATGGCGCGGCGATCAAGGCGCTTGAGGGCAAGCATGTCGAGGTCGCCACCGTGCCGTGCGACGAAGCGGGGCATGCCGATCTCAACGCGGCCCTCGGGTTGCTTGCCCAGCGCGGGATCACGCGTGTGTTGAGCGAAGGCGGCCCGCATTTGGGCTCTGCCTTAATCGCAGCCGGTGTCGCCGACGAGGTGATGATATTGACGAGCCAAAAGCCTTTGGGCCGCGAGGGTCGGCCGGCACTCGATGCCGCCGCCAATGCGCGCCTCGCGGATGAAGCTTGTTACCGCTTCGCCGAAACACGGATCTTGGGCGAGGATCAGCTCATGCGCTATGAAAGGGTGCTTTGATGTTCACCGGGCTCATTACGGATGTCGGTGAAGTCGCGAGCGTCGAGCCGCGCGGCGCGTTGAACCGCGTGCGCATTCTATGCGCCTATCCAGCCGAGAGCATAGCAGAGGGCGCGTCGATCGCCTGCGCCGGGCCTTGCCTGACAGCCGTCGGTGTCGGCGCTCTCGGCAATAAGACCTGGTTCGAGGTCGATGTGGCGGCCGAGACTTTGGCCCGCACCACGGCTTCGTCCTGGCGCGCCGGAACGCGTCTCAATCTCGAACGCTCCTTGAAGATCGGCGACGAACTCGGCGGCCATCTCGTGACGGGCCATGTCGATGCTGTGGCAGAGATCCTCGCGGTCGAGGCCTTTGACGGCATGAAGCGCTTCTCAATCCGCGCGCCGAAAAATCTCGCGCGCTTCATCGCCGAAAAAGGCTCCGTCTGTCTCGATGGCACGTCGCTCACCGTCAACGAGGTCGAAGGCGACGTGTTTTCGGTTCTCATGATCCCGCATACATTGGCCGTCACGACCTGGGACGAGCGCCAAACCGGCGACAAGATCAATCTCGAAGTCGATCTGATGGCGCGTTATGCGGCAAGGCTCGCCGAACCCGGCATGTGACCTCCGGCGGCGGCGTTAGCGCATAATCTCGCGTATTTTTTTGCAGAACTCGGCCTTTTCCTCATCGCCCGCTTCAGCCTGGGCTTCGATTTCCGAAAAGCGCTTCCAGCGTTTAACGCCCTCCTCAAATTCCATCACATCGGGCAGAGCGAATTCGCGGCGCGCCTGCCGGACCGCGTTATCGACCACCGTCTCTCGGGAGCCTAGATATTTGTGATAGGCGCGGATGAATGGATAGTCGGTCGCCATGTCTATTTGTCCTCGATCACAAGAAGAGTTCCATCACTCTACTAAAAAACTCAAGTTTTAGCTACGCGAGCGGTAACATAAAACCGTCAAAACCGAAGCCGGCCTCTATGACCAAAGTAAAACTCCGGACAAAACGGCCGTACCGGTTCCCCCTGCGGTTTCGATAATGTTATGAGGCCAGCGTAGCAATATTGATGCAACAGCATCACCGATTTTGGAGGGATATGTGCTCAAAGGACTTTTTTCCATGACCGCCGCGGCGGCTTTGATCTTCGCCGTGCAGACCGCTCAGGCCATGCCGGCTGCCAATCTTGAAGGGGCTACGGCGCTAGAAGTCACGCTCGTCTTTGGCGGCTGTGGCGTCTACGGCCATCGCGGACCTTACGGCGGCTGCCGCGCCGGCGGACAGGCCGGCGGTTACGGGCGCGGGCGTGCTTGCCCTCCCGGCTTCCATCTTGGGCCGCATGGCGCCAAGTGCTGGCCGAATTGAACCATTTGTAAATTTGAGCGGCGCTCATTTGCTGCCGCGCTCTGCATGATAGAAAGGCACGATTCCGGTCGGGAGCGTGCCTTTTCCATTTTGAGTGTCGACATGAAACCACATTGGCAAATGTTCGCCGGTTATAATGCCTGGGCGAACGAGCGCGTCTTCGCCGCGGCCGCCGGGCTTTCGGATGCGGATTATCGTGCCGACAAAGGCGCTTTCTTCAAATCGGTGCATGGCACGCTGAACCATATTCTCGTCGGCGATCTTGTCTGGATGCAAAGATTCACCGGCGAAGGCACGCTTCCGTCAAGTCTCGACGCGATCTTGCACGAATCCTTGTCCGCTTTGCATGAGGCACGCCGCGCGCAGGATGCCCGCATCATCGCCTATATCGACTCTCTCGACGATAAAGCGCTCGCAGGTGAGATCCGCTACCGGCCCATCACCACGACCGGCGAAATCGTGCAGCCGCTCGCGCCTGCTTTAGCGCATTGGTTCAATCATCAGACGCATCATCGCGGTCAGGTTCATGCGCTGTTG
>JAATEW010000370.1 GCA_015655535.1 Hyphomicrobiales bacterium
ACGATAAGAATGCGCATGGATGTCATATAGCGATTTCCACGAAAAAAGCAGGCCAGGAGAGCATCCCCCGGCCTGCTGTTTTGACGCGCATAGTGAATAGTTCGCGCTCGGGTCAGCCAGCCGGGCTCGTCGCGATGGCAACGAAACGCATGCCTTCCGGGCTCTTCACACGCAGCAGGACGGCCTTATGGCCATCCTTCTTGGCGTCCGACATGACCGAAGTGATGTCGGACGGCTTGCTGACGGCATGGCCGCCCGCCTCCACGATGACATCGCCGACCTTGAGGCCCTTTTGCGCCGCGGCGCCGTCCGGGTCGATCTCGGCAATCACGACGCCTTCCTTGCCGGCGCCGGGAACCGCGGCCGCGGGCGCGAGCGACAGGCCGAGGCTGGCCAGCACGCTTCGGTCGGACTGTGTGTCGGTCTCGGCCTTGGCCTCCTTATCGGGGGGCAGAACGCCGAGCTTGACCGAGACGGTCTTTTCGGAGCCGCCATGCCAGACGGTCAGATCCGCTTTGGCATTGGGGCCGAGGCCGGCGATCTTGCGCGCCAATTCGCGCGGACCTTCGACCTTCTCGCCATCGACGCCGAGGATGACGTCGCCCGACTTGATGCCGGCTTCCTGCGCGGGCGAATTCGCCTGCGCCTCGGCGACCAGCGCGCCCTTCGGGGTCTTGAGGCCAAGGCTGTCGGCGATCTCAGCCGTGACCGGCTGGATTTGCACGCCGATCCAGCCGCGCGCGACGGCACCCTTGTCCTTCAACTGGGCGATGACGCTCTTCACCGTATCGGCCGGAATGGCGAAGCCGATGCCGACGCTGCCGCCCGACGGCGAGAAGATCGCCGTGTTGACGCCGACGACCTGGCCGGCCGCATTGAAGGTCGGGCCGCCCGAATTGCCGCGATTGACCGGCGCATCGATCTGCAGGAAATCATCGTAAGGTCCGGCGCCAATGTCACGGCCCCGAGCCGAAACAATGCCGGCCGTGACCGTGCCGCCAAGCCCGAACGGATTGCCGACCGCGATCACCCAATCGCCGACGCGCGGCGCAGCCGAGGCAAAATCGACGAAGGGATAGTTGCCGCCCTCGTTGATCTTCAAAAGGGCGAGATCGGTCTTCTTGTCAGTGCCGACGACCTTGGCGGTCACCGTCGTCTTGCCATCGTCCATCACAAGCGTGACATCGCTGCCATGCTCGACGACGTGATTATTCGTCACGACATAGCCGTCTGAGGAAATGATGAAGCCGGAGCCCTGGGCCTGCTGCGTCTTCGGCTTATGCGGCATGCCGGGCGCGCCCTGCTGTCCGAAACGCTTGAAGAATTTCTCCATCGGGTCTTCGGGCGAAAGCTGCGGAACGTCGGGCTTGCCGTCTTCGCTATCGGCCTCTTCGGTGACTTTCACCTTGACCGAGACGACGGCGCCGCGCACGCGATCGACGACATCGGCGAAAGACGCGCCTTGCGCCGCGGGCGTTACGGTCTCGGCAAGCGCATTGGAAGGATAAGGAAAGATAAAGCTATTCGCCAGAGCGCCGGTCAAAGCGACGCCCGCAACCGCGCTCAGCAGAACGACACGGCTTGAGGGATGTTTGCGGATCTTCGAAAAACCTTCGCTCTGCTCATCGGGTCGGGGGGACTTCGAGCTCGTCATAGATATATATCTCCAATTGAAAGGAAGGCGGGGAGGACGCCCCTTCAACGCAAACATGGGCGCGTACGTCTTACTTCGCTATTTCGGGGGCATGAAAAATTCGTAAGACTGAAGCCAATAAAAGGCTTGAATTACGTCATTTTTTCAACAAATCGGCCAATCTGGCTTGTTCTTCAGCATTGAGAGCCGGTACCGCTTGGGCCTGCGACCGCCGTTTCGCCGCGAGCGCTATTCCAATGCCGCCCAAGACGAGAACCAGGAGCGGCGTCAGCCATAAAAGAAAAGTCTCCGCCTTGAACGGCGGTTTGAGCAAAATAAAATCCCCGTAGCGGGCGACGAGATATTGGCGAATCGCGGCCTCGCTTTCGCCGGCCTGCAAATGTTCGCGCACGAGAACCCGCAGATCATGCGCGAGCGGTGCATCCGATTCGTCGATCGATTCATTCTGGCAGACCATGCAGCGCAGCTCGCCCGACAGCGCACGCGCCCGGGCTTCGAGCGCTGGGTCTTGAAGCATCTCGTCCGGCCGCACAGCGAAAGCGGGCAGCGGTTGCATCGCGCCGATTGCCAAAACGGCAAAGAGGAATCGCTTGCGCATCATCATTCCGCCGGCTGGGCGCCCGGGGGCACCGGCGCGACGCGCGCGCGGCGCGCGACGCCGATCCGCAAACGGCGGTCGGACAGAGACAGCAAACCGCCAAAGCCCATGATCAAAGCGCCGAGCCAGATCAGGCTGACGAGCGGTTTCCAATAGAGCCTCGCGTCGATCGCGCCATCGGGCGAGGCGCCGCCGATGCTCATATAGACCTGCCCAAAGCCCAAAGTCGCGATGCCCGCTTCCGCCCGGCTCATGCGGCGGCTCGGGTAGAACCGGCTCTCCGGCACGATCTTGGCGACGGCCACGCCGCCCTTGCGGATGATGGAAGGCGCGCTCAGCGCGGAGTAATTCGGTCCCTGTTCCGGCACCAGACCAAGCACGCTCACTTCATATGGCCCGAGCGCGATCGTCTCACCGGCTCGCACCGTGAGCACACGATCGACGCCCCAGCCCGTCGCCGCGAGCCCCAGGAGCGTGACGGCGAGACCGGCATGCGCGAAAGCCGTGCCCCAGGCCGAGCGCGGCAGGCCGGTCGCGCGGTGCCACGCATGGGAGGCGTTGTCGGCGAAAACACGGCCCGCGAGATCGGTGAAGGAGCCAACGATCACATAGACCGAAAGCCCTGCGAGACAATAAGACGCCCAAGGCGCGCCATGCCAAGCCGCAAAGATCAGCGCGGCGACCACACCACAGCCAAGCGCCACCATCAATCTTTGCGCCGCGCCCAAGAGATCGCCGCGCTTCCAGGCGAGCATTTGCCCGATCGGCATGGCGAAGAACAAAGGCAGGAAGAGCGGGACGAAAGTCGCATTGAAGAAAGGCGCACCCACCGAGATTTTTTCGCCCGTCAGCGCTTCGAGCGCGAGCGGATAAAGCGTGCCGACGAAGACCGTAGCGCAAGCCGCCGTCAGAAGCAGATTGTTGAGCACAAGCGCGCCCTCGCGCGAGACCGGCGCGAAAATGCCGCCCTGTTTCAATTCGCCCGCACGAAAAGCAAAGAGCGCGAGCGAACCGCCGATGAAGCCCGTCAGAATGACCAGGATAAAGACGCCGCGCTGCGGATCGCTGGCGAAGGCATGGACGGAGGTCAGCACGCCCGAGCGCACCAGGAATGTCCCGATGAGCGAGAGCGAAAAGGCGAGGATTGCGAGAAAGATCGTCCAGACGCGCAAGGCTTCGCGCTTCTCCATGACGGCGGCGCAATGCAAAAGCGCGGTCGCAGCAAGCCACGGCATCAGCGAGGCATTTTCGACCGGGTCCCAGAACCAGAATCCGCCCCAGCCCAAAGTGTAATAGGCCCAGTAGGAGCCCATCGCGATACCAAGCGTGAGAAAGATCCAGGCGATCAAGGTCCAAGGCCGCACATAGCGCGCCCAGGCGGCGTCGATACGGCCCGAGATTAGCGCCGCGGCGGCGAATGAGAAGGTGATCGAAAGGCCGACATAGCCGAGGTAGAGCAGCGGCGGATGAATCGCGAGGCCCGGATCCTGCAGCAGCGGATTGAGATCCTGACCTTCGGCCGGCGGCTGCGCGAGGCGCGCAAACGGATTGGAGGTGAGCAGAATGAAGAGCAGGAAGGCGGCGCCGATCCAGGACTGCATGGCAAGCACATTGGCGCGCAACTCGTCCGGCATATTGCGCGAAAAGAGCGCGACCGCCGCGCCGAAGATTGCGAGGATCAAAACCCAAAGCAGCATCGAGCCTTCGTGATTGCCCCAGACGCCGGAGATTTTATAGATGAGCGGCTTCGCCGAATGCGAATTCTCGACGACATTCGCCACCGAGAAGTCAGAGACCACATGCGCATAGGTCAGCGCGAAAAACGCATAGGCGATGAGCACGAATGTCATCACCGCGACGGATGGCGCGACCGCCATCAATTGCGGATCATGGCGGCGCGCGCCCCAGATCGGGATCACCGCGTTGACGAGCGCCAGCGCCAAGGCAAGAACAAGGGCGTAATGTCCGGTTTCGACGATCATCCGCTAGAGCCTGACTGCTTGGGTTTGACCATGGTTCACATTCCAATGTTTTAAGCGTCGCACAAGTCGAGCGTTCCAGTTTTAATTGTAATTACGCTCGCATTCCCACAGCCGGCGGAAAACGTCCATTGTCATTCGGAGGCAAAACCGGCGCATAATGACTGAACGACATCGTGTAGTTGGCGCTGCCCTGGCTGAAGGACCGTAGCTGGTTCACATAACCAAACATATTAGCTAGTGAAACCAGGGCGTTGATGATGACCATATTTTCACGCACGTTGTGGCCAAGCACTTGACCGCGCCGCGACCGAAGGTCGCCCATGACGGAACCCGTGTAATCCTCGGGCGTCGTCACTTCGACATTCATGATCGGTTCGAGCAGAACCGAACCGCCTTCCTTCAAAGCCCGGCGGAAGGCCGCGCGGGAACAGATCTCAAAAGCGAGCACCGAGGAGTCGGTGTCGTGGAAGGCGCCGTCGATCAGGGTCGCCTTCACATCGACCACCGGGAAGCCGGCGAGAATACCGGAACCCATGACACTATTAATGCCCTTTTCGACGCCCGGAATATATTCCGCCGGCACAGCGCCGCCGACGATCTGAGATTCGAAGTTCGATTCAGCACCCGACGCATTCGGTTCGAAAACGATCTTGACCCGCGCGAACTGGCCGGTACCGCCCGTCAGCTTCTTGTACGTCTCGTCAATCTCGACCCGCTTCGTCAGCGTCTCGCGATAGGCGACCTGAGGCGCGCCGATATTGGCATCGATCCCGTAGGTGCGTTTCAAGATATCGATCTTCGTGTCGAGATGAAGCTCACCCATGCCCTTCAAAATCGTCTGGCCGGATTCCTGATCGATCGAGACACCGAAGGACGGATCATCAGCCACTAGCTCCGCAAGCGCGGCGCGAAGCTTCTCATGGTCGCCCTTGGCCTTCGGCTCAATCGCAACCTCGATGAGAAATGGATCTGGCATGACTCTTCTGTCCCGATCATTTCACACTCGATGCCGGATTGGCGGATGTATCGGCGCGTGTCTCGGGCAGAGGCTGGCCTTCCTGCCAAAGGCCCTGCTTCTTCAAAGCATCGGCCACTTCGCGCGGCACATAGCGTTCGTCATGCTTGGCGAGAATGCTGTCGGCCTTCAACAGTCCGTCAGCACCGATGACGCCTTCGGCCACAACTCCCTGCCCTTCGCGGAAAAGATCCGGCAGAAGCCCCGTATAGGTGACCAACACGTCATGTTTCGTGTCGGTGATGTCGAAGCGGATCGATTGGCCCTCTTCGCGCACGAACGAGCCTTGCTTGACGAGGCCGCCGATGCGCAGACGCGTGCCGGGCGGCGGGGCTTTTTCTGCCACCATCGCGGGGTCGTAGTAGAAAACAATGCTGCCGCGGAACGCGAAAAGCACGAGTCCGACGGCGACGCTCAGCACGCAAAGTGCCGATCCGATCAATGCGAGCCGCCGCGTCTTGCGAGTCATGCCGAAATCTACCCTTCGAGGCCGAGTTCATGCGCCAATGCGTCGATGCGGGCGGTCGCGGCCGGGTCATTGCCGAGGTTGCGGCGCGCCTCATCCAAAGCGGTGCGCGCCTTATCCGCTTCATTTAGGACTTTATAGGCGCGAACAAGGCGAAGCCAACCTTCAAGATCCTGGCCGTTTTGGGCCAAACGCGTCGCGAGCCTGTCCACCATGCCGCGGATCACGGCGTCGCGATCGCCCTCCGGCATGGCGGCAATGGCCGCGCCTTCCGGCGTCGATTGCGGCCCCTCTTCGCTTGAAAGCGCGATGAGTTTCTGGCGCAGACTTTCGGCCCAAGGCGCAGTCGGCGCATCCGCCAGAAGCTTTTTCCATATGGCGAGCGCGCGCGGCTTATCGCCGTCCTGCTCGGCGGCAAGGCCTAGATAAAGTGAGGCCTTCGGAACCAAAGCGCCCTTGGCCACTGCTTTGGTGAAAGCCTCTTGCGCCTCTTTCGTCACAACGCCTTGCGCCGCATAGACGAGAGTCTCTCCGTAAAGCGACAATCGCTCCGGCGAATCGCCCAGAAGGCGCAGAGCGGTCGAAGCGGCCCGCACGGCGTCTTCGACGCGACCGATCCGCAAATAGGCCGGCACGAGAACTTCATAGCCGCGCCCATCCGACGGATTTTGCGCGAGATGGGCTTCGACCTTGGCGATGGCCGTCGCCAAATCCATCCGTCCGGGCTCCGAGTCGAGCCGCGCCTGCAAGGGCAGATCGGGCCAGTCCGGGTGGCCGACGCGAGCATAAAGGCCGAGCGCCACGGCCGGAATGAGGACCAAACCGAGCGCGGTGGCGAGCCGGACCCGCGTTTGCGACACCTGCGCCGGCGCCTTGTCCTGATCGGCCGAGACCAGAAGCCGCCGGGCAGCCTCCGCCTTGACCGCTTTCGCATCCTCGGGCGCGATCAAGGCACGTTCGACCTCGCGGTCGATTTCGCCAAGCCGCTCCTCATAGAAAGCAATATCGCGCTCGACCTCGTTCTGGCGCCTCGGCGCGCGGGCCAAAGGCCAAAGCACGCTGAAAATGGCGATGCCCGTCAAAAGCGCGAAAATGATCCAGAGCATGAATGTTCCTGAGACGCCCGCGGCGCCGTCGCAGAGTATCCTCGATCGTCATAGATCAAAGACCAGCCCGCGCTTTTCAAGCGGCGTGATTGTCGGGCTAGAGCATGTTCCCAAAAAGTTGTTCGACTTTTTGGATGAGAACATGCTCCAACTTATTGATCTGGAGCGAGTTCTTTCCCCAAATGCAGCACCGCATTCGGGGAACGCGCTCTAGGTGCCGCATTTTTACGCGGCGGGCAAGCGGAGCTCCGCCCGCAGCCCTCCCGAGGGGTTAACGCCGAGTTTCAAAGCGCCCCCGTAAAGGCCGACGAGATCGACCACGATGGAGAGGCCGAGGCCGGAACCGGGCTTGGTTTCATCGAGGCGCAGACCCCGGCGCAGCACGGCCTCGCGTTGATCCGGCGTCAATCCGGACCCGTCATCGTCGATCAGCATGTGGAAAAACGATCGTTCGGTGGCTTTGCCGGCAGGCTCCGGCTGCGCCTCGATCACAACTTCGTGGTCTGCCCATTTGCCGGCATTGTCGACCAGATTGCCGATCATTTCCTCCAAGTCCTGACGTTCGCCGAAAAACCGCACGCCCGGCGCAATGCGCGTGACGAAGACGAGGCCGCGCTCGCGGTAAATCTTCTCGAACGTGCGCACCAAAGCCTCGACGACGGGCGCGACTTCGGTCGAATCGCCGCTCATCGCCACGCGTACGGCAAGCTGCGCCCGGTTGAGATAGTAAGTGATCTGATCGCGCATCAAAATCGCCTGTTCGCGCACCTTGCCGGCAAAGCCGCTGTCATCGACGGCGGCCTCGTTGATGATGACGCTGAGCGGCGTCTTCAAACCATGCGCCAGATTGCCGACCTGAGTGCGCGAGCGTTCGACGACTTCGCGATTGGCTGCGATCAGAAGATTGATCTCGCTCGCCAGCGGCGCGAGATCCTGCGGAAACGCGCCTTGGATCTTTTCGGCTTCGCCGCGGCGGATCGCGGCGACGCCTTCCTGCAATTGCCGAAGGGGGCGCAAGCCGAAGCGAAGCTGCAAAGCCGACGAGGCGACGAGCACCAGGCCGAGCAAGGTGAAAGTGACGAAAAGATCGAACTGGAAGCGCGCCATCTGGGCATCGAGATCTTCCGTCGTCGCGGCGACCTGGACAAGAAAAGTGCCTTGGTCGCCCGCGTCGATGACCCGTTCGACCATGCGCAGCCGGCGGTCGTCGGGGCCCTTCACATAGCCGCGCCGCGTGCCGTTTTGTCCGACCGGAATGCCCTGGTCGGCGAGGCGAGGCAGCTTCGCCGCGAAAAGCGATCTGGAGCTTTTGATTTCCCGGTTCGGGTCGTCGAGCCTTGTGATCTGCCAATACCAGCCGGAAAGCGCCAATTCGAATTGCGGATCGCCCAATTGGCCTGGCTCGGCGCGGCCTTCATCGACCGGCGTTGCGATATCGGCGACGAGCGCTCGCAAATAAACACCAAGACGTTCGTCGAAACCCGCTTCCGCGGTGCTTCTATAGATGGCGGACAGCGCCAGACCGGCGACAAGAAGAATCGCAAAACTTAAAACCGCCGCCGAGACGAAGAGGCGCAGCGCAATCGAACCGCCACGCGATTTTTGGGTTTCGCTCACATCAACGGCTCGAAGCTGGGGGATCGCTTTTAGCGGGTTTCGCGCCGCCCGCCGCCTCGCCCGGCACGGCCAGAAGATAGCCAAGCCCGCGGATGGTCTGAATGACATCGACGCCGAGCTTCTTGCGCAAGCGTCCGACGAAAACCTCGATCGTATTCGAATCGCGGTCGAAATCCTGATCGTAGAGATGTTCGACGATCTCGGCGCGCGAGACGACGCGCCCCGCGTGGTGCATCAAGTAGGCGAGAAGCCTATATTCATGCGACGTGAGCTTGATCGGATTGCCGTCGACGGAGACGCGGCCGGCGCGGGTGTCGAGCACGACCGGTCCGCAGATGAATTCGCTCGACGCATGGCCGGCAGCACGGCGCAAAAGCGCCCGCAACCGCGCCAGCACCTCTTCCATATGGAACGGTTTCACCACATAATCGTCGGCGCCCGCATCGAAGCCCTGGACCTTATCGCTCCAGCGGTCGCGCGCCGTCAGCATCAGGATCGGCATCAGGCGCCCGGCCTTGCGCCATTCGCCGATGATCGAAATGCCGTCGCGTTTCGGCAGGCCTAGGTCGAGCACGACGGCGTCATAGGGTTCTGTGTCGCCGAGAAACCAGCCTTCTTCGCCGTCATAGGCACGATCGATGACATAGCCGGCCTGTTCGAGGGCTGTCGCGATCTGCCGGTTCAGGTCCTTGTCGTCTTCGACAACGAGAAGTCTCACGAACAGAGCCTCCGATCGATTTCAAGGGACATTTCGCGAGCCGACGGTATGGCCGTCCGCGGCATTCACGAAGACGTGGAGGACATGCCCGTCGTGGCGCAGAAGGCTGATCTCATAGACGAGCTCTTCCTTCCAGCGGCACAGTTTGGCGCCGATGGCCTCCGCCTGCATCTGGCTGGCCGTGGTTTTCAGCACCCGGAACGGTTCGCTGAGCTTGTGCTCGCGAATCTTTTCGCGCGTCTCTTGGGCCGAAAAACAAATGCGCTGCCGTTCTTGATCGGCGCATGCGGCGATAACGCAGGAAAGACTCCAGGCCACGAGCGCGAGTGCGAGAACTTTCATCGACCGAAACTGTCTCTTGAGCAATGAATACGCGGTGAACGAATGTAGCCGATGATGTCACCCGAGGAACCCATTACAAGGAACCCATCAAGAGCGTCGTTGTCGAACTCTAATATGTTACGCGGCCATCGGCTCGGATCCCTTCACCAATATCACGTTATTTCTTCCGAAGCCCGCCTCTCTGGCGCCTTTGACGCGGCACCGCCATGCCGGGCGCGAATGCGCCGTTGCCGAAGCGTCGCAACGAAAACCCAAATGCGACGCCGAAACCTCACGCGCTATCTTCAATGCGTCGCAAAGCGGGCCGTACCGGTCAATCGGCCCAAAGGCCGCGTTCCGCTCGCCGTTGCTCAGCACTGAATATTTCCTTTTCAAACTATAATTATTCTAATAATTTCAGGCATATTTCTTTAAAAACAAGAATTAGGCATGGAAGAAGCGCTAAAATCGGGCACGAATGCCGCCAACAGCCGGAACTTGGCGGCTGGACTCATGCCTGTCGCGGGCGCCGCGCCTCATGCGATCAACTTCCCGTGAAGCGAGTCGCCGCATTTTTGGGCCAGGCAGCGCTGACGGCGGCGGCCATTTGCGGTCCGGCTGGTGCGAGCTTGGCGGGCGATGCCGGCGAACGCGATTTCCCCGCGACACTGGTTATTGAAGAGCCGCAGGTCGAGACCGAATTCGTCCCCCAGATCGCCACGCGCAAGAACAGCGGCGCCGCCCGCCAAAGTGATTTCGGCAGCGAACTGTCGATCCAGCTCGCCAATCCCTTCGCCGTGGTTTTGCATCCCATCTTCACCACGTTACGTCCGGGCGGCAACGGCTTCCAGAATCTCGAAACGACGCTCAAATATCAGTTCATCACCGATGCGGAACATGAATTCGTCCTGTCCGCCGGGCTCTCCAACCAATGGAGCAGCATCGGCGCGCGGCGCGTCGGCGCCGATCCGTTTTCGACGATCTCGCCGACCATCTATTTTGGCAAAGGCGCCGGAGACCTGCCGCCGGCCTGGGACTGGCTGCGCCCGATCGCCATCACCCAACAAGCCAGTTTTGATATTCCGGCTCCATCGAAATCGCTTGTCTCCGACGCCACGGCAGGCGACGGAGCGTTGTTGAACCCGTGGCAACCCAATCCCTATACGGTGAGCCTCTTCGGCTCGTTTCAATATAGCCTCGTCTATGCGTCGGAGAATGTGCCCGGCCTCGATGTACCGAAATTCATGGCCGAACTGGTCCCGCTGGGCGAATATAATTTTCAGATTCCCGTTGCCAATAATGGCGCGCATCTCGCCACGATCGGCACCATCAATCCCGGCTTTTTGTGGTGCCATGGCGATGTTCAGATCGGGCTTGAAGCCATCTTTCCGATCAATCATGAAAGCGGCAACCATCCGGGCGTCCGCGTGCAGCTTGCCTATTCCTTCGTGACGCCCTGGATCGCCGCGTCCAAACCCGCCGAAGCCAAGATTGAAACAAAGCATGACGCCAAAGACAGGGATTGAAACGGCACGGCGCTTTTCGGCCGCTTTCATCCTCTTTATCGCGGCTGCCGCGCCAGCATCTGCAATCGTCGGCGCGAGCGAGCCCGCTCCCGAACTTTCACCCTATGTCGTCATGGTGCTGAGCCGCAGCGGCAAGGCCTCCGGCTTTTGCAGCGCGAGCGTGCTGGCGCAAGACGTCGTGCTCACGGCGGCCCATTGCGTCGCGGAGCCTCCCAATACGCGTGTGCATTTTCGCGACGCGCAAGGTCAGCCCGTGCTCGCCGATGTGGCGGCGATCATCAGACATCCAGCCTTTCGCGCCGACGCGGTGCAGACGCGGCAAGTCTCGATCGACATGGCTTTGATCCGTCTCGCGGGGCCCCTGCCCGCGCGGTTCAAACCCATAGGTCTCGCAGAGACGGGCGCGATCGAAGCGGGCCAGGATTTCCGCATTGCCGGCTTCGGCGTGACGCAGGAAGGCTCCGGTGCGAGTTCCGGCAGCTTGCGGGTCGGGCATATCTCCGCACGCTTACCGCTTTCGTCGGTCCTGCTCTGGGCGAATGATCCGCAAGGCCGGGAGACCGGCGCCTGCACGGGCGATTCGGGCGCCCCCATTCTGGCTTTGGATCAACCCATCGTGGTTGCCGTCGCCGATTGGGCCGAAGGCGCGGGCAAGCGAAAATGCGGCGCCCTCACGCAGGCCGCTCTCATCGCGCCGCAAAGGGCCTGGATCGAGAGCGTGCTGGCGGGCTGGGCGCAAGCGCGGTGAAAGTGTGCTTCGCTAAGGAAGACTGAACGCCGCGCCGCCTTTGTGACCGCCATCACAGATGCTGTCCCACCACCGTGAGACAGTGTGGTCACACCGGGGATCAAGCCCCGCTCACAGGAGGTCGTCATGATCAACCAGCGCAACAGTCTCTCGGTTTCCCAGATCACCCGCTTCGCCCTTGTCCTCGCCATCGGCATCGCCGCCGCCGCGACCGCCCGCGCAGAAGAAGCAACCTACGCCCAGCGCGTGGCCTGCACACCCGACGCCTTCCGCCTCTGCTCGGATCAAATTCCGGACGTCGCGGCCGTCAAAGCCTGCATGATCGCCAACAAGGCTAAATTGAGCGCCGCCTGCCGCGCCACATTCCCGAAGGAAACCGCGGCCCGCTAAGCTAGCGTGGCCGCAGTTCGGTCATGACGAAAACGTGCTTCTGCGTCCCGAAATGGACGCGGACGTTTTCGCCGCATCGCAACTGATGTTGCTTGAATCACTGCAACGGTTTCGGCTATTCTCCGTTCATGGCGACCTTGACCCATGATGAAATTACCCGTCTGACCCCGCAAGAACGCCTCGCTCTGATTGGCGAGCTATGGGACAGTTTGACGGATATGGAATTTCCGGTCTCTCCTGCGCAGCGCGCAGAGATCGAGCGGCGGTTGCTGCGGTTTGATGAGGATCGGCCGCAGGCGACGACTTGGGAGCAGTTGAAGACGGAACTTGCCCGCCGCGCGCCGTGACGCGACAGGTTTTCTTCATGCCTGCCGCGCAGGCCGAGATCATTGGCGCACAAGATTGGTACGAGCGGGAGACAAAGGGGCTGGGCGCACGCTTCCGGCTTGAAATTGAGTCTCAGGTGCAGCGCATCGCCACGAACCCATTGCAGTTTCGGTCATACTGCGCGATGTACACCGCGCGCGGCTGCGGCGCTTTCCTTACAGTTTATTTTTTCGGACGCTTGACGACATAATTTATGTGATTGCCAGTTTTCATGCGAGTCGCGATCCGCATATATGGCAGGGTCGCCGCTGAGGCGCTTGAACTTCGTCTCCTTCGGCGTCTGTCACTTTCCCGGCGCCGTCTTGCCTTTTGCCGCTTTAGGCACTTTCGCCGGCCAGCTCACGATATAATCAGGATAATCGTCGAGCTTGATCTCCGTCTCCAAGGCCGCCACGCGGCCGCGCACCGAGACGCCTGCCTCATGCACCGTCTCAGCCGAGCCGGAAACCAGCGGATGCCACCAGGAAAGCTCCTTGCCCTCGGCGACCAGCCGATAAGCGCAGGTCGGCGGCAGCCAAGGCAGGGCGCGCACGGAAGACGGCGTCAGCTTCAAACAGTCGCGGACGCGCTGGCGCCTGCGGCGATAATCCGAGCAGCGGCAGGTCTTGCCGTCGAAAAGCTTACAGCCAAGATCTGTGAAATGGATCTCGCCCGTGTCTTCATCCTCGAGCTTGACGAGGCAGCAGCGGCCGCAGCCGTCGCAGAGACTTTCCCATTCGGCCTGGCTGAAGTCTTCGAGCTCTTTTCCCTTCCAGAAGAGCCTCAGGGCAGGCTCGGGCGCGGCGTCGTCCGCTTTGGGTCTTACCGCCGCCTTCTGGCGGGTCGTATCGTTTTGGGACGGACGGGACGGCATGGCGCTCGCGGTTCTTTCACTTTGTGAAAAGACGAATGGAGAGAAGTGACTTGTTTCCACGCTTTAGCCATCGTCAAGAGGCTTACTAAAGCGTTAAAAAGGCCTGTGCTTTCCTCCAGACCTCCCGGAGCTTACCTCTGTTCGAGGCGTTTCGCAGATCGGCCATGAAAAAAATCGGGCGGGCTTTGCTCGCTTTCGATGCTTTCGTCGATTCCTCGGTCTACGAGGCGGGACAGAAGTCGCGCGCGAATTACGCTGCCTTCTCGGCCTTCATGGACGGCTTTCACACCTCGGGCTGGAACAAGGTTTTCGTCGAACTCGGCTGCGAATTTTTCACGATCAGCATCGCCGGCGGCCTCGTCGCATTGTTCTTGGCGCAGCCGGCCTTTCAGGAAACCACCGACGACTGGCTGAAAAAGCAGGATCTCGCCGTGACCTTTCTCGACCGCTACGGCCAGGAGGTCGGGCGGCGCGGCATCAAACATGACGATTCGGTCTCCTTCGATCAATTGCCGCAATATTTGATCCAGGCAGCACTCGCCACCGAGGACCGGCGGTTCTTCGAGCATTTCGGCGTCGATATCATCGGCACCTTGCGCGCGCTGAGCGTCAATGCGAGCGCCAACAATGTGCGCCAGGGCGGCTCGTCGATCACCCAGCAATTGGCGAAGAACCTGTTTTTGTCCAACGAACGGACGATCGAACGCAAGATCAAGGAAGCCTATCTCGCCGTCTGGCTCGAATTCCA
>JAATEW010000235.1 GCA_015655535.1 Hyphomicrobiales bacterium
ACTTCACCGCGGCATCCGACGGCGCCGGCGGCACGGTCATCACCGATCCGCCCGTCTCAGCCACACAAGCGCTGTTAACGCAGCCGCATCACGCGTGAGAGGGCAATCGATATGCCACGATCCAAAGGCAAAGCAGCTTTGGCGTGTCGTTTGATCTGATCAGATTACATGCCGAGGCGTCCCGCTTCCGAAATGGAGAACGGTATTATCTTGATTGAAGGGTCAGTTAAATCAACGCCAATTTCACTAACATAGGTGTTCGCACTTTTATCTCTTCCGGCGCGCCAATTGCGTATGAAACTGCGAACACCGGTGATCAAAGCTCTCAAATCTCCACCGTCAGTACATGTCGGTCTCGGTTAAATCCTGTCCGCGCATGACGCGGTTGATCGGGTAGCTCCTCGTGCCCGATCATGGGCGTTATGAAAAAAACCGCATCAGGGCGGCGAGTGTTGCTTGCGGATTTTCCTCCGGCAAAAAATGGCCGCTATCGATCTTCTCGCCCGAGACATCGGATGCGAATTCCCGCCAGACATCGAGCGGCGCGCCACCGGGCAGCCCGCGATTGCCCCAAAGCACGAGAAGCGGCCGCTCGATCTTCTTTCCGGCGGCGAGATCGGCGTCGTCGATGCTGCGGTCAAGCGTCGCACCGGCGCGGTAATCCTCGCAGCTCGCATGAATGCGGGAGGCCTCGTTGAAAGCGCGGCGATAATGTTCCAGCGCGGCTGGATCGATGAAATCCAATGTTTTGGATGCACTCCAGCTCTTCAGCGTATGCTCGAGGTAATAGAGTGCGTTGGGACCGATGAGCGTTTCGGGAAAGGGCGCCGGCTGGGCCAGAAATATCCAATGATAGACGCGAAGGGCCGCCTCGGCATCCATATAGCGCCATTGCATGGCGGTCGGGACGATATCGAGCACGGCCACGCGTTCGAGCCGTTCGGGATGATCGAGCGCCAGGCGATAGGCGACACGGCCGCCGCGATCATGTCCGGCGATATGGAAGCGCAAATGCCCCAAAGCCTGCATGACATCGATCACGTCTTCGGCCATCAGCCTTTTGGCATAGGCCTCGCCTTTTTCGCTGTGCGGCGCGGAGGACCAGCCGTAGCCGCGTAAATCCATTACGATCACACGGAAGTGTTGTGCCAGATCGGCGGCGATCTTGTGCCATTGGACATGGGTCTGCGGATAGCCATGGAGCAGAAGCAAGGGTGGTCCGGAGCCGCCTGAGCGTGCGAAGATCCGGCCGGCCTTGGTATCGACCCAATGCACCGCGAAACCTGGAAAAAGATCGGCGAGATCGGCGGAACTCATTTCGTCCCCCTCAGAACGTGATATGCGTCGACGAATCGCAGGCTACAGCCAAGACTTAATCTGTGCGTTACCACACTGGTATAAGGGGTTGGCGGCCAAGGGTTTCGGACCGCCTCTTGACACCAAGACTCGACCACCCCACAACCTCAATGATCTTCGACTGGATCGGTGCATGACAGAAAAACCGAAGCTTCGCATCCTGCTTTGTGCGCCGCGCGGTTTTTGCGCCGGCGTGGTCCGCGCCATCGACGCGGTGGAAGAGGCGCTGAAAATCTATGGCGCGCCCGTCTATGTCCGCCACGAGATCGTCCACAATAAATACGTCGTCGAGGGGCTGAAGGCCAAGGGCGCCATTTTCGTCGAGGAACTCGACGAGATTCCCGATACGACGAAGCCCGTCATCTTCTCGGCCCATGGCGTGCCGAAATCCATTCCCGAAGTGGCTGAAAAGCGCCAGATTTTCGCGATCGACGCGACGTGCCCGCTGGTCACCAAAGTGCATCGCGAGGCGGAGTTTCATCATCAGCGCGGACGGCAGGTTTTGCTGGTCGGTCACGCCGGCCATCCGGAAGTCGTCGGCACGCTTGGGCAATTGCCGAAGGGCTCGATCTTCCTCGTCCAGACGCCGGAGGATATCCAGAACTTTCAGCCGGCAGACGAAGCCAATCTCGCCTATGTCACCCAGACGACTCTGTCGATCGACGACACGCGCTCCATGGTCGAATGCCTGACCAAGCGCTTTCCCAAAATCATCGGGCCGCTGCGCGAAGACATTTGCTACGCGACGACGAACCGCCAGGAAGCGGTGAAGCGGATCGCGGCCTCCGTCGATGCGATGATTGTCGTCGGCTCGTCCAATTCCTCGAACTCGCAGCGGCTCAAGGAAGTCGCGGAGCGCTCGGGCTGCAAACTCGCGCGTCTCGTCTTGCGCGCCGAGGACGTCGAGTGGGAGCTGTTTTCCGATATTTCGTCGCTCGGCATCACGGCCGGCGCCTCGGCGCCGGAGGTTCTGGTCGAAGAGATCATGGCGGCTTTCGCCGAGCGGTTCGAGCTTGTCGTCGAGACGGTTTCGACGGCGGATGAGAGCGTCTTCTTCCCGCTGCCGCGCGAGTTGCGGCCTGAGAACGCGGTTTAAGGTTTTACCTTAAGGTTTGGACGCAAGCGTTGAGCCTGTCATTGCGAGGAGCGGAGCGACAAAGCAATCCAGCCGTTATCTGAACGGTTGCCCCTGGATTGCTTCGCTTCGCTCGCAATGACGGCATCTGAGGGCGTCCCTGCCCCATAGAACGCCCTACATCCTATCGTCGCTTTGCGCGGTGCTGCGTTCGTCGCACCAATCGACAAAACCGCGTGGGCCCAGCTTCGACATGAGCAAGACGAGGCCCGCGATAAAGGCGCCATCGGCCTGTTCCAGTCCCGGCACCTGACGCAAAAGATCGGCAGCGAGCATGGCTTCAGCGGGCGGAGACTGATCCGGCGAAAGCCGCTGGGACGTGGCGAAAGCCGGGAGCTTCACGCGGTCGCATAAAAGCCGCAGCAGATGATCGGCGAGAATGGCGAAATAGCCGCGCTCGTACGCGATGAAGAGCGCGAAGCGGCGCGGATCGGCGGGCACCGCCATTTGCCCCGGCTCTTTTTCTCGGGCGTTTTCGATATCGGCGAGCAAATGATATTGCCAGCTCGACTCGAATTCGTGGCCGGCGATCTTCGTGTCGTTGATCGTCCAGTGGCGTCCCGCGCGGGTCTCATTCGACGTGGCATCCGCCTCGCTGGCATCTGCGATGGGCTGTTTCATCAAGATGGCGAGCGCGCGGGAGATTTGCAGGCTCTCGGCGTCGGTCCATTTGTCGATCCGCGCCCAATGCGCGAGCGGTTCGCCATATTCTTCTTCGAGTAGGTGACTGAAGGCCGCGAGGCCCGTTTGAAGAGAGGCATGCATGTCGGACTTTCTTATCCTATTCGATTAAAGCCAGGATTGAACGTCATTGCGAGCGTAGCGAAGCAATCCAGGGTTACCGCGCCGGTCTTTGCTCCTGGATTGCTTCGCTACGCTCGCAATGACGGCGGAATAACTATTTAATTGAATCTTGATGTCGCTTAGCCCGCCCTGAGCAGCTTGATCGCTTCGTCGCGCTCGAACAAATGCAGCAAAATGCGCAGAGCCTCGCCGCGTGGGCCTTCGAGACGCGGATTGTCCTTCATGATCATCTGCGCCTCCTGCCGCGCGAGCGTCAGCAAAGCGCCATGCACCTCGATCTGGGCAAGACGAAAGCCAGGCGTGCCGGATTGCCGTGTGCCCAGCACCTCGCCTTCGCCGCGCAGGCGCAAATCTTCCTCGGCGATGCGAAAACCATCCTCGGTCTCGCGCATGATCTCGATGCGGCTTTTGGCGGTTTCGCCGAGCGGCGTCTTATAAAGCAATAGGCAAGCGGATTTGCCGGAACCACGGCCCACGCGCCCACGCAGCTGATGCAATTGCGCAAGGCCGAAACGCTCGGCGTGTTCGATCACGATGATCGTTGCTTCCGGCACATCGACGCCGACTTCGATGACGGTGGTTGCGACAAGAATCTGGATCGCACCGCTGGCAAAGGCTTCCATCGTCTCGTCTTTGTCCTTGCCCTTCATCTTACCGTGCAGCAGGCCGACCTTGCCGCCGAAGACCTGTTGCAGCGTGGCGAAGCGCTCCTGAGCGCCGGCGACATCGATCAATTCGCTCTCTTCGACCAGCGGGCAGACCCAATAGGCGCGTGTGCCCTTGGCAATGGCGGTGCCAAGCCGCGCTACGACATCGCCGATCCGGTCCAAGGGCAGAGCGCGCGTTTCAATCGGCTGCCGGCCGGCCGGCTTTTCCCGCAAGGTCGAGACATCCATATCGCCGAAATAGGTGAGCACCAATGTGCGGGGGATCGGCGTCGCGGTCATGACGAGAACATCGACCGCTTCTCCCTTGCGGCCAAGCGCGAGGCGCTGATGCACGCCGAAACGATGCTGTTCGTCGACGACGGCCAAGGCCAGATCGCGAAAGGCGACGCTCTCTTGGAAGAGGGCATGGGTGCCGACCAGAATATCGATCTCGCCTTCCGCCAAAGCGGCAAGGGTTTTATTGCGCGCGGCGGTTTTATCGCGCCCCGTGAGCAAAGCGAGCCGAAGCCCCGCCACCTCGGCGAAGGGAGCGATCGTCTCATAATGCTGGCGCGCCAGAATTTCGGTCGGCGCCATCAGCGCCGCCTGATGGCCCGCTTCGACCACGCTCGCCATGGCGAGCAGCGCGACAAGCGTCTTGCCGGAGCCGACATCGCCTTGCAGCAGCCGCAACATGCGTTTCGGCTGGCCGAGATCGCCTTTGATTTCAGCAAAGGCTTCGACCTGCGAGCGGGTGAGCGAAAAGGGCAGGGAGTTTTCGATTTTTGCCGGGAGTGCGCCGCCTGCTGTGTTTCGCCGCCCGGCTGCCGCGCGCATATGATTGCGCATCATCACGAGCGCGAGCTGGTTTGCCAATAATTCGTCGAGTGCCAGACGCAGCCGTGCCGGTTCTTCAAGCCCGATGGCGTCCGGCGTGGCCGGGCGATGAATCTGCCCGAGCGCTTGGCCGAAGGACGGGAAACCCGGGCTTTTCGTGACGAAATCCGAATGCCATTCGGGCAGGGGCGGGACCTTGGTCAAAGCCGCATCGATCGCCTTGCCGAGCACGCGCAAATGCAGGCCTTCGGTCAGCGGATAGACCGGCTCGACGGGCGGCAGTTTGGCGAGCCCTTCGGCGTCGAGCACGCGATCCGGATGGACGATCTGGCGATAGCCATCCCAAAGTTCGAGCTTGCCCGAGATCCAGCGCGTCGCGCCAAGTGGCAGGCTTTTTTCGATCCATTGATGATTGGCCAGAAAGAAGACCAGCAGAACGTCGCCCGTGTCGTCTTCGACCAGAACCTTATAAGGCGCCTTCGAGCGCGGCGGCGGCGGGCGATGCTCTGCTACCCTGGCCTCGAACAGCACCATGCGGTCCAGCATGGCATCGGCGATCTTGACGCGTTGGCGCCGGTCGATCACCGCATGCGGCATATGAAACAGAAGATCGATCAGGCGTGTGTCGGACGTCGCGCCGCGCTCGAAAAGCCGGTCGAACAGCTTGCCGGTCTTGGGACCGATCCCGGGCAAGCCCGCGGCCGATGCGAAAAGCGGATTGAGGAGAGACGGCCGCATCGGAGCTAAATCTGCTTTGAACCTTGGGTCATGATTGCGAATCTCGCAGCTTATTTGGCGCGGATCATGCGGCAAAATCGCAATGCCCGCGTTTGGCTGGGGAGAACGGGAGCTCATCAAACCTGCGCGATTGCCGCATCCCATTAGGCACAGCTCAGGGTGCAGGCTGAAATCTTTTTCTTTCGCTCAGGTTCAAGGTGAAGCTCCGCGATGGAGGGCTAATCTGAGCAAAGCGGGTAATATTAATAGAGATATGATCCGCGGGTGCTGAGGTTCATTTCGACAGAATGCGTGTATGATGGGTCTTATCATCCATAGTACATTTGTTTATATTTAGATGGTCTGAGGAGCCATTCTCCTTTGCTGATCTTTGCGGCCAAGATGGAGGAAATGTTCTTACCTTCGCCGCGTGGCATAAGGCCCAGTCTTGAGGCTGTCATGCAGTCTCCTCTAGACTGTCGTGGAAGGCGCTCAAATGGAGGCCAATTGACCGTGGATGCCGGTTTTCAGGCCAGAGGGAGCATCTTGCGCGTACGTGAGCTCTGCGATACGGATCGCACCGTTTAGAACGGTTTCGATATCGCGAAGCCGTCTTTTCGGCGGGTCGGAAAATCTTGTGATCGAGACGGTCCATCGGCGTCTTGAGTACGGATGGTCTGATCCGGAAGATCTGAGTTTCATCCGATATAGGGCTGCGCTGGCGAGAGGCCGCCGGCAGATATCGTGAGACCGCGGGCTTTTAAAATTATCGGTATTGTATATCCCGCTCAAAGGGAACATGCGTGATAGATAAAACCAGTATCCGATGACGGTCGCCGTCGCACCGCTCTGGCTGCGCATCGGATATCGGACTTCAACTCTTCTGACGCCCTCAATCTTTGCCGAGAGCCGAGGCTAGGCCTGAACGAAATGCCTGATCTTCTCAACGACTATTTGCCGCTCGTGATTTTCATCGCCGTCGGGGGAGTCATTTCCGGGGCGCTCCTGGTTGCGCCCTTTATCGTCGCGTTCAAGGCGCCGGACGCCGAGAAATTGTCGGCCTATGAATGCGGCTTCAACGCTTTCGACGACGCCCGCATGAAATTCGACGTGCGCTTCTATCTGGTGTCGCTTCTCTTCATTATCTTCGATCTGGAAGTCGCCTTCTTGTTTCCCTGGGCCGTGGCCTTCCGGCAGATCGGCGCTCTTGGCTTCTGGTCGATGATGATCTTTCTCGGCGTGCTCACGATCGGCTTCGTCTACGAATGGAAGAAGGGAGCGCTCGAATGGGATTAGATCAGACGATCCAAAGCGCTGGCGGGCCGGCCGATCCGTTCTTTTTGTCGATCAACGACCAGCTTGCCGACAAAGGCTTCCTCGTCACCTCGACCGAGGATCTCATCACCTGGGCCCGCACCGGCTCGCTGATGTGGATGACCTTCGGGCTCGCCTGCTGCGCCGTCGAAATGATGCAGGCCTCCATGCCGCGCTATGATATCGAGCGGTTCGGCTGTGCGCCGCGCGGCTCGCCGCGACAATCCGACGTGATGATCGTCGCAGGCACCGTGAACAATAGAATGGCCCCAGCGCTACGCAAGATCTATGATCATA
>JAATEW010000089.1 GCA_015655535.1 Hyphomicrobiales bacterium
AAAACGCTGCCGATCATCATCCTGTCGAGCCGCGGTAATGAGAATTCAAAGGTCGAGGCGCTCGATCTCGGCGCCGAAGATTATATCGTCAAGCCTTTGGGGGTGGACGAACTTCTGGCAAGCATTCGAACGGCGCAGCGCCATCGCCTCCAGCAGGAGGGCGAAAAGCCGATTTTCCGCAGCGGCGACCTCGGCATGGATTTTGTGCGGCGCATCGTGACGGTGCGCGGCGCGGAGGTGAAATTCTCGCCACGCGAATATGATATACTGCGGCTTCTGGCGGCGCATGCCGGCAAAGTGCTCACGCATCAGTTCATTTTGCGCGAGGTTTGGGGCAGCGCCGTCGATGTGCAATATTTGCGTATCTATATCCGCGCGTTACGCCAGAAAATTGAGGCTGATCCCGAGCGTCCAAAACATATCCTGACCGAAACTGGCGTCGGCTACCGCCTGCGCGCGCCCGACTAGCATTGGATATTCAAATGGAATCGAACCGGCCTTTTAGGTCTTTTATCGCATCGGATTTATCCGAAAACCGCTGCGCATTTTTCGGTCCGATGCTCTAACCCAGGCCGATTCATGGATTTTAGTGATCTCATCAAGCCGGAGCAAGTCATCATTGTTCCGCGTGCCAATGATAAAGAGCAATTGCTGCGGGATCTCGCGCAACGTGCGGCCTCCGCCCTGAAGAAGGATGTTGCCGCGATCTTGCAGCCTTTGCTGGCGCGCGAAAATCTCGGGTCGACGGGGCTCGGGCAGGGCTTTGCTCTGCCGCATGCGCGTATCGAAGGCATCGACAGGTTTTATTGTCTTTTCGCCAAGCTAGCGAAGCCGGTGGCTTTCGAGGCCATCGACGATAAGCCGGTCGATCTCGTCTTTCTTTTATTGATTCCGGCCAATGCGGGTTCGGATCATCTCACGGCCTTGGCTGCGATCTCGCGGCATTTGCGGGACAAGACTTTCATGGAAAATCTCCGAAAAGCCAAGACGCCAGCGGCGCTCTATGGCCTGATCGTGGAACACGTCTAAAGCAGCTCATTCCAGCGGGCCCAGGGTCAAAACATCGGGATCGCTGAGGCCATGCAGCCTGTGCGCCGCGGCATGGGCGAAGCGCATGAGCATGGCGCGACGCGTGCCAGACGAGAGTTTGTGCTCCGGCGCGTCGCGCAGGATCGTCGCGCCATAGGCATCGGCGACGATGAGGCCGGCATCCTCCGGCATGATCTCGACCGGCACGGTTTCGGGAATCGCGAAATAGAGCCTGTCGCAGAAAAAACGATATTCCTGCCATTTGAAGTCGGCGCGGAAATCCGCGATCGAGGATTTGATCTCGATGATATGGATTGCGGCATCGCTCGCGAGCGCGACAATATCGGCGCGCCGTCCGCTGGCGAGCGACAGTTCGGTGAGTGTTGAAAACTTCATAGCGCGCAATAGCCGCCTTGTGCCGCGCGCGACGAAAAGCGCCGTTTCCGACTGGCGGCCATCGACAGGAGCTTGCGGTTCGATCAAACGCGGCGGCATGGGGTATCTCGTTTTCTAAAATTGGGCGCGACCCTTCTCCCGACCCAACTCGGGCAGGCCCGAGTTGGGTCGGGAGAAGGGAGCATCGAATTAAATCGTCCAATCGGCAAAATTGTCGAAAAGCTCGATGAAGCCGCGTTCCGCCAATTCGCCGATGATCCGCTTCGCCGCGGCCTTGGCCGGCTCGTGATTGCGGGCAACGATAATATCCGCAGCGTCCGGTACTTCATAGGGTTGATCGATGCCGGTAAAATTCTTGATCTCGCCGGCGATCGCGCGCTTGTAGAGCCCCTTCGGATCGCGCGCGATGCAATCTTCGAGCGGCGTGTCGACGAAAACCTCGATGAATTCGCCGATCTCGACGAGCTCCCGCGCCATTTGCCGATCGGCCCGGAAAGGTGAAATGAAAGAGCAGAGCACGATCAGGCCGGCGTCCGTCATGAGCTTCGCGACCTCGCCGACGCGCCTTATATTTTCGACGCGGTCGGCTTCGGTAAAGCCCAAATCCTTGTTGAGACCGTGGCGGATATTGTCACCATCGAGCAGGACCGTATGGACACCGCGGGCTTGGAGATGGCTTTCGACCAGATTGGCAATGGTCGATTTGCCGGAGCCGGAGAGCCCGGTGAACCACAAGACCGCGGGGCGCTGATGTTTGAGCTGAGCCCGGTCGGCCTTGGTGACGTTCAGGTCCTGGCGATGAACATTTGTCGCGCGGCGAAGCCCGTGCATCAAAAGGCCCGCGGCGGCTGTCGCATTTGTCGCGCGATCGATGAGAATGAAGGCGCCCGTCGTGGCGTTTTTCTCGTATGGATCGAAGGCGAGCGAACCGGTCGTTGCGAGATTGCAGACGCCGACCTCGTTCAATCCGAGGCTCTTGGCTGCGAGCTCGTCGAGGCTGTTGACATCGAGCCGGTATTTTAATTCGGTGACAACGGCCGGCACCGTGCGGGCGCCGATCTTCATGAGATAGGAGCGGCCCGGATAGAGGCGCTCGTCGCTCATCCAGATCAGATGCGCGGTGAATTGATCGGCGACTTCGAGGCGCGCTTTCGGCGTCGTGATAATGTCGCCGCGCGCGATATCGACCTCGTCTTTCAAGGTCAAAGTCACGGAATCCCCGGCGCTCGCGATATCGAGATCGCCGTCCATGGTCACGATCCGCTCGACATGCGAGAGACGTCCGGAGGAGGCGATGACGATCTCATCGCCGGGGCGGATCACGCCGCTGGCGATCGTGCCGGAAAAGCCGCGAAAATCGAGATGCGGGCGATTGACCCATTGGACCGGCATGCGAAACGGCAGTAAAGCGCGGTCGTCATCGACATCGATCTCTTCGAGATGCGGCAGCAGCGCCGGTCCCGCATACCAGGGCGTGCGTGCGCTTGGCTCCGAAATATTATCGCCATGACGCGCCGACATGGGGATCGGCACGATTGTCTTGAAGCCGAGCGGGCTGGCGAAGGTCCGGAAGGCCGCGACGATGGCGTCGAAAGTCTCTTGCTTGAAATCGACAAGGTCGATCTTGTTGACGGCGAGCACCACATGTTTGATGCCGAGCAGCGAGACGATCGTCGCATGCCTATAGGTTTGCGTCAGCAGGCCCTTGCGGGCATCGACGAGCAGGATCGCGAGATCGGCGTTGGAGGCGCCCGTCGCCATATTGCGCGTAGATTGTTCGTGGCCGGGCGTATCGGCGACGATGAAGGATCGTCTCGGCGTCGAAAAACAGCGATAGGCGACATCGACGGTAATGCCCTGCTCGCGCTCGGCTTCGAGCCCGTCCACGAGCAGCGCGAAATCGATATTGTCTCCGTCGGTGCCGTGCTTTATCGAGTCGCGTTCGAGTGCTGCGAGCTGATCGTCGAAGACCAATTGCTGTTCGTAGAGCAAGCGGCCGAAAAGAGTCGACTTCCCGTCATCGGCGGAGACGCAGGTGAGAAAGCGCAAGGTCGGACGCGACGCCGGTGCGTCGAGCGTCACAGGTTCGGCG
>JAATEW010000341.1 GCA_015655535.1 Hyphomicrobiales bacterium
GCATCCGACGGCGCCGGCGGCACGGTCATCACCGATCCGCCCGTCTCAGCCACACAAGCGCTGTTAACGCAGCCGCATCACGCGTGAGGCTGCGAAGAGGGACTGAAGCGACAAAGACAGGCACCGCCCATGGGCGGTGCCGGCATTCATAACTGCGCCGTAGGCGTTTGCCGTCGATGGCGACGACGCCCTTGGTCGGCCCGAGGCCGAACTCGTAGCGCACAGCCCGGGCGAAGCCTGAAAACTCCTCGCCATCTCGTCGGGATCGAGCAGGCGAAACAGCCGTGAGAAACTATCATGGCTCGGCGCGACGTGCGGCAAATCGGCGAGCTCAAGCAGGTGGTCTTGATTGGCGGCGAAATCGGGTTCGTTCAGACTGGGCGGCGGCCTCGTCGAAAGCGCCAGAGAATCGATATCGAAGTCCGGACCTTCGATATGTAGCGCGCACGGACGATTTGGTTGGTCATCTCCTCCTTGAACAAGGGGGTGGATGGTCGTGCGACTTCCAGCCATTGCCTGTGAAGACGAGACTTTTCGGCTGAGCGACTGGCCGGATGATCTTTATCATCGCAAGGCGGCGAACTTCTTCATCCTGAACGAGAAGGACCCGAGGAGTTGATGCCGTCCGCCACGGGTTCGGGGACGAGGCTTGTCGCAGCGCATCGGACAGGACGCCGCGTCTATGCGATGGAACTCGATCCTACCTACATCGATGTCGCCGTCGAGCGCATGAAGCAAGCGCATGGCATTGAAGCGCGGCATGCTGAAACGGGACTGGCGTTTGAAGAGATGAAACGACACCGGCAGATAGAGTGATGGATTCTGAGTGAAGCGGTAATTTGCATCTGGCTGCGGCATTCGGGAACGATGAGCGCGCCTAAGTGACCGACATGCGCCCCATGTTGATCACCTGGCGCTGAACAACAGCAAAAGTGGAGATTAGCAGGCAGTTCGTCGGCGCTGAAGATCGCAGATATTTGCCATATTCTGCTCCAGGGGAGTGAGCCTGTGTACGGCGCTGGTTCGGATAAATGCAATTTGGAAATCGCTAATGGTGCGCTGTTGGTGTCGAACCACAGAACCTGAAATTACATCCGCACTCGACTGGAATATCATCGCCAAAGTTGGTGTATTTATACGTAATAAATCGGGATAATGAGCATAAACTACAGCGCAGTTGTTGAATAATAAGTATAAAATATAATTTATTGAAATAAAATTCAGAAATTAAATGTAGATTTACCGGCTCAGGCACGCTTACTTTCAGGTCGTATTGGATATCATTGGGAGAGTACGTCGGGCGCGGCAATAAAGATGGTGCGGCATTCGGACTGAAACGAAACAGCCAATCCCGGAATCGCTGTCCAATCCACCACCTCGCGTTCGCCGTAGATTGATTTGGTAAGACAAGCAGAAAACGTGTTGGCAATGCTGCATAAGCCGGAAAAAGAAGACTCTTCGAAACCGGGCGAACGCCATATCCTGCTCATAGAAGATGAGCAGGATATGGCGCAGGAGATCGCCAGTGCGCTGGATCGGCTCGGCTATGGCGTCAAGATTGCGGATAACGCAACGGCTGGTCTTGCGGCTGCGCGCGACGAACAGGTTTGCCTCCTCATTGTCGATCGCATGCTGCATGGCATCGACAGTCTGGCGATGATTGAAACTTTGCGCGGTGAAGGGCTCAACGCGCCAGTGTTGTTTGTCAGCGCGTTGAGCTCGGTCGACGAGCGTGTTCATGGACTGAAGGTTGGCGGAGATGATTACATCACCAAACCTTTCGCCATGAATGAACTCACGGCGCGGGTCGAGGCTATCCTACGCCGCTCAGACGCGAGCAGAAGGACCAAATTGCAGGCCGGACCGCTCGAACTTGATCTGATCGAAAGGCGCGCTTTCCGCGCTGGCCGCGAGTTCTTCCTGCTGCCGCGTGAATTCAAACTGCTGGAATATTTGATGCGCCGCCCGAATCAGGTCGTTACGCGCACCATGCTCTTCGAAGACGTGTGGAACTACCACTTCCCGCCGCAGACGCAGAATCTCGTTGATGTCCATATCGGCAAAGTCAGACGAAAAGTGGATGGGCCCGGCGAAACGCCTCTGATCCAGAGCGTGCGCGGCAAAGGCTTCAGGCTTCATGCGGCTGGCTGAACTTCTCAGAGCCGGCACATTTCGCGTCGCGATCTTCTTCGCCCTGGCGATAACGCTCTCGACCTCAGTCGTCTTCCTTTTCATTTATTGGCAAGTGGCAACTTTCGATATCAAGCGTGTTGAAGTGCGGCTGCCCAATGAAGTCGCAAGGGCCCTCACAGAACCGGAAGATAGGCTCAAACAGGCGCTCGACCTGCGTCTAACCAGAGACTTGCGGTTAATCGATTATGCCGCGCTTTTCGATGCGCAGGGCAGATTCATCTACGGCAATATCGCCATGCTGCCGGAGAATTTGCCGATCGACGGCGCGTCCCATGCCGCTGAAGCGACGCTTGTTGGGAGGCCGGCCGGAACGACCGCGCCCGGTCTCTTCGTCGCCGGCAAGCGGCCGGACGGCAGTATCGTGCTGCTCGGCCGCAGCCTTTACGAAGTCTATGCACTGCGCCAGCTCGTTATACAGGCGATGCTCATCGGTATAGTCCCCGCGATCGTCCTCGCCTTGCTGACCGGCCTCATTTTCAGTTGGCGCAGCGCGCGGCGTCTGCTCGCTATAAATCAGACGATCGTACGCATTATGCAAGGCGATCTTTATGAGCGCCTGCCGATGCGCGGCAATCGAGACGATATCGATTATGTCGCCGCCGCCGTGAATCTCATGCTGGATGAGATCGTCCGGCTTCTCGATCAGATCAAAAGCGTCGGTGACAATATCGCGCACGATCTGCGCACACCGCTTGCGGTCGCACGGATCAAGCTCGAACGTGCTCTCGAATCAGATGAAGACGATGGTCTTCGCGTCACGGCACGGCACATTCTGTCCGATCTCGATCACGCGATGACGACGGTCACGGCTTTGCTTCGCATTTCGGAAGTCGAATCGGGACGCAGGCGCAGTCATTTCAAGCTCGTCGATCTGGCCGAGGTCTGCGCGGATGTCTTTGATCTCTATGAACCGCTCGCGGAAGCAAAATCCATCAAAATGAGTTTGGACGCTTCGGCTCCGGTGCAGATCATGGGCGATTTCGATCTTTTGATCGAGGCAGTCGCCAATCTTGTCGACAATGCGATTAAATTCGCGCCGCGCGGAAGCGACATCAGCATAGTCGCAAATATGGTCGATCATAAACCCGTCGTCCGGATCGCGGATCGCGGCCCCGGCATCGCGCCGGAAGATCGGGACAATATTTTCAAGCGCTTCTATCGGTCGAACCAAAACAACGATCTGCCGGGCAATGGTTTGGGATTGAGCATGGCGGCAACTATCGTCGAACAGCATGGGCTTTCGCTGCGGGTCAAAGACAACGGACCCGGTGCGCTGTTTGAGATCGCAAAGCGCGAGGAAAGCGAGCTGTCGACGGTGGACGCAGAGGCACAACCTTTGCGCAAAAGCTGGTGGCCATTCGCAGGATTGACGCATTCAGCGGCTCTCCTTTTCAGGCATTTGGTATATTTGAGCGGCTTTAAAAATGACTTCAATAATACGCTTACAGGCATGTCATTATGAAAAATAATTCAATTATTTCAGGTATAATTTCCCGTATTCTTGCATCTA
>JAATEW010000171.1 GCA_015655535.1 Hyphomicrobiales bacterium
GAATGGGGTGCAGCAGCCGGCGCTGCAGGGCGTAGCGGTGTCGGCGGCGCAACTGGCGCAAACGACCTTCGCTACCGGCTCTGGCACGAGCGACGATCTCTACGTGGAGGTGAGCGACGACGGTGGGGCGCATTGGAGCGGTTGGACCGAGTTCAGCATTACCTCGGCGACTGTTGTTCCGCCGACGGTGAGCGTGTCGAACCAGACGGTTGGCCCGAACACGTCCGTATCGATGAGCAGCATCGTCACGACGAGCCCTGACAGCAAACCCATCACATATGTTTTCTATGATGCGACATCCGGCAACGGCTCGTTCGTGGTGAATGGGGTGCAGCAGCCGGCGCTGCAGGGCGTAGCGGTGTCGGCGGCGCAACTGGCGCAAACGACCTTCGCTACCGGCTTCGACACGCATGACGATCTCTACGTGGAAGTGAGCGACGACGGTGGAGCGCATTGGAGCAGCTGGACAGAGTTCCAAATCAATGACCCTGTCGTAACGGTGCAAAATGAGACGGTGGCGAAGTTCACGGATGTCCAAGCAGCCTCGTTGTTCAAGCTGGCGCCGTCGCTTAACCCTTCGACTCTCACCTACCAATTCTTTGATGCTACGCTCGGCAATGGCTCGTTCGTAGTCAGTGGTGCGCAGCAGCCGGCTCAGCAAGGCATCACGCTGACCGCAGCGCAACTGGCGCAAACGACCTTCAATACGGGGGCTGGAATCAGTGACGATCTTTACGTTCGGGTGAACAATGGCAGCATGTGGAGCGGCTGGAGCGAGTTCCATGTCACCTCGGCGGCGGTCGGCTCCGGCACGCCGGTCTCTCTCTTGATGAGCAATCCGGCGGACGAGGACAAAGCCGCTACTTCGTTGGCGTCTGCTACTGGAAAGGCTCCGCAAGAGAGCGATGTCGCTCGCGCGGACAATGCGGATAACATCGACAATAGTGCGCCGATCGAATCCATTGCTTGGCAGCCGGTCAGGCCGCAGGATGTGATCACGACGATCAAGAGCGGCTCGATCGCGATCAAGACGACGACCGACCTCCCGCCGATCGTGTGGCTGTTCGACGATATGGACGGATCGTTCATTTCCACCGCCGGCACGGAAATGCCGGATACGATCAGGCTGCAGGCCGAGACGAGCAGCTTGGATCACCCGCAGCCTGTGTTCGCTGGCGAGGATCATCCGGTTGCGCCCGAAACTGGAGAGGCGGGCGTCCGCTCGAAGTTCTTTCAAGTGCTCAACAGCGTGAAGGCTCGGCTCTGGACCTAAGCCGACAAGGTCTAAGTCAGCATCGTGCTGTGGTGTGCATTCCATATCCAGGGGAATGAAGGCGGCTTGGAGCAATTGATGTTTGGTGGCGCCGCTAAGGGCTTCTTCGCGCCGTGATCAGATGGAAATCCATCTCCAGATGGATGATCTCGTGATGCACTTCGGCAAAAGGCAGCGCGCTCAGAATCTGCAAATAGAGATCCGCCGGCCGAAAGAAGGGGAAGAATACGAGATTCGCGAGCTGCGCGTAGGTTAGCCCGTTCAACGCGTGCAAGGGCGCGCGCTCGAAGATCACAAGCAGACCGCCGGGCCGAAGGGCTTGCGCCGCTTTTTGAAGCAGGGCGCCCGCATGATCTTCCGGCCAATCATGAAGAACAGATTTCAGAGTCACGACATCCATGTGACGGGGTAGATCGTCGCGCCGCATATCTCCGGCCTGAAAGATGATGCGCTCGTGCCCTTCGCGGCTTCGCACGTTTTCGCGTCCGATTTGGCAGACGACCGGCAAATCGAAAGAGGTCACTTTCAACTGCGGAAAAACCGCGCAAAGTTGAAGCGCGAGCTCGCCGCTATTGCCTCCGACATCGAGAAGATGAGCGCTGCCTCCGAGATCGAGGTGATCCGCCAGAACGCGGCCCTCGTAACGCGTGAGGGCAGTGGTGAATTGCATCCAGCGCCGCGCCAGTTCCAGGTTCGAAGGTGTGGCCTCGAAACAACGATCATAGCGGAAAAGTTGAAATGTCGTGGAACTCCCCATGAAATGTGGCAGATTATCGATTAGGGATGGAAAATATAGACTAATGTCTTTCGCGACTTCTTCAGCGAAGGCGATCTTCGCTTCAAGAAGCTCGCGAAATGCAAGGGCTGTACGAAAAGACGACGTCAGGCCTATTTGCTCCACATCCATCTGGATGATGTTATTCGCGGTGAGGAGTTCAACGAGCATTTGGCGGCCAGCGACATTGCGAATAGGAAGCTGATGAAATGAACATGCCCCCGCTTCAAGCTGGCCGATCATGCCGCTTCGCAATGCGAGGTCCAGCGCCTTCGCATCGAGTTCTGTTTTCAGAAACTCGTCAACGACAAGATAATCAGTGTTGGACACGGTTGCTCGATCATCCCATTTACGCGTCATCGCAACACTATCTTGCGGCGCGTTCGCGGCATAGCACGGAAAAGCGCTCGCAGGCTCGCGGCCGTATTGCCGCGTTCGGCTTGGCCCTCACGACGCTTTTAGCCGGCGCAGGGCAGGGCCGCGCCGCCGATCTTGCTCCGGTGCCTCAGGTTCAGATCGCTCCCGCCGCGCCGGATTGGACGGGCTTCTATCTCGGCGCCCATATGGGCCTCGCCGATGCTTTCACGCATTATGATTACTCGACCCTGTTTTCCGGCGCGCTGAATAATCACACCCGGATCGGCCGCATCAATGGCGCGGCGCCGGGCGGCTACGCGGGCTTCAACTATCAGTTCGGCGCGGTCGTTCTCGGCATCGAAGGCGACGCGACATTCACGAACGGCATGTTTCGGCTCAATGGCGCGAGTGTCGATTTTCTGCAGACGTCCAATCTGATTTCCACCGTATCGGGCCGGGCCGGCCTTGTCGTTACACCGGACACGATGGTCTATGGCCGCGTGGGCTATAGCCGCATTCAACTCGCGGGCATAGAAGGGTTCGGAACCTATTTCCATCACACGCTTCCCGGAACGCAGACTGGTGTTGGCATTGAACATCTGATCACCAATAATTTCGCTCTCCGGGTCGAGGGAACTTATACCAAGAGCGATTCCGACCTTGCTCTCAACCAGGGCTTCGATCATTACCGGCCGTCGTTCTTTCAAGTCACCGTCGGTCTCGCCTTCAAGCTCGATCCCTTGCCGCATTCGACGGCACTGCCGGTCATCAGCTGGGCCAATCCCTTCATTTCCCCCGATCCGCGTTGGACGTCCGTCTATGGCGGCGGCCTCTTAGGCGTTGGGGCGGGTCAGGTGAGCCGCTATGACAGGACGTTCGGGCTCATGGGGCCTTATTCGGACTTGCGTTTTGCCAAGGGCTTCCTGGGTGGCGGCGACATTCAATTCCTGAATTATTTCGTCGTCGGCGCGGCCATCGACACAATCTGGACGAATTCCACCTTCGACGACGATGTGGGTGCCGGACTCAATCCGGTGGTGCATCGTTTCGCTCACATCGACCGGGTATCCGCCGTCACGGGCCGTCTTGGCTATCTGGTCAGCCCGACCGTTCTCATTTACGGAAAAGGCGGTCCGGCTCAGATCAGATTCGTGCCGGAGCAGGCCTATTTCGCGGCGATCAATCCGTCTGTAAGAACCAGCGGGCATGATTTCTCGGCGGTTCAGGGCGGCCTCGGTATGGAGACCTTGCTCGCCGATCATGTCGCCTTGCGGATTGAAGGGCTCTATACGCGCGCCAACCATTCGGTTGTGATAGACGGATTGCAGCCATTGCAAACGAGCTTGCAGCCTTCCACCATGACAGGCGCGGTTGGCCTCGTCGTAAAATATTGAGGCGGCCAGCCGATGGCGCGAGCTAAGGACAGCATTTGATGACGACATCCGAAAAGCAGAATAAGTCGCCGGTTTCACAGCCGGGCGGGACGAGCCCCGCTCAGATCCGTTGGATCGAAGCCGCCATGCAGACGGCATTTGCCAATGTAGTTAATGTCCAGAGCACGCGTGAGCAGGTGGACCTTTTCTTCGGAACCAACCGCACGTGGAACCCTGAAACAGGCGGCGAGGTTGCGATTGAGCTCAGCCACCGCATTATCCTCACGCCCTTCGCGGCAAAAAGACTGGCGACGGTCCTCGGCAATGTTTTGATCGAATACGAGTCGCGATTCGGCGCCATTGACATTTCAGCTTGATATTGAACAGGTATAGGTAGCAGGTTACGCATCCTAAGATTTCAGGCAGAGCATCATGGGTGAAGCGCCATTCGATCAGCGGTCGGACGACGCACCTTCCGTTACGCCTCTGGATTCGGCCCTTTGGCAGCAGGTCAGCAATAGCGAAAACCTAACGGGCTTTTATACGGCTTGGCTTGCGCTTCAATGCCGCTCGATCGGCGGCGCGAGCCGCGGTCTTCTCATGCTGACCGGTGCCGAGGCCGGCACCTTCGATCCGGTGGCCATCTGGCCCGAGAATGC
>JAATEW010000262.1 GCA_015655535.1 Hyphomicrobiales bacterium
CCGCTATGTCATCTCCATGGGCTCCTGCGCCAATGGCGGCGGCTATTATCACTATTCCTATTCGGTCGTGCGCGGCTGCGATCGCATCGTGCCGGTCGATATTTATGTGCCGGGCTGTCCGCCTTCGGCGGAAGCCTTGGTCTACGGCATTCTTCTTCTGCAAAAGAAGATCCGCCGCACGGGTACGATCGAACGCTGATCCACAAATCCACAAAGTCGAATCGAGAAGGATCGATGGATAAAAGTCTTGAGGATTTCGGGGCGGCTTTGCCTGGTGCCATCGAGGATATTCTGGTGGCCTATGGCGAACTGACCTTGACGGTCGCGCCCGAAAGGATGATCGAGACCGTAACCTTTTTGCGCGACGATGCGTCTTGCCTCTTCGTCTCTTTCATCGATCTGACGGCTGTCGACTATCCGGTGCGTGAAAAACGCTTCGATGTCGTGACGCATCTTCTGTCGCCGAAGCACAATCTCCGCATCAGGCTGAAAGTCCTGGCCGATGAGACGATGCCTGTTCCCTCGCTGAGCGAGCTTTATCCGGCGGCGAATTGGTTCGAGCGCGAGGCCTATGACCTCTTCGGCGTGACGTTCTCGGGCCATCCGGATCTGCGCCGCATCCTGACCGATTATGCTTTCGACGGACATCCGTTGCGCAAGGATTTCCCGATGACCGGCTATGTCGAGGTGCGCTACGACGATGATCGCAAGCGCGTCGTCTATGAGCCGGTGCGCCTCAACCAGGAATACCGTTCGTTCGATTTTCTCTCGCCATGGGAAGGTTCGATCGGCTACGTGCTTCCCGGCGACGAAAAGGCCTCGCGCGACGATCAAAAAGGGACGGGCCAATGAACATGCGAAAGCACGTCTTGAGCATTGCCCTGCTGATCTTGTCCGCCTCGGCGTTCATTCCGGCGCACGCCGAGGACGGTCATCAAAATCCGCCGGCCTCGCAAAATCTGCCGGCTTCGATCGAAAAGCGTCTGCAGAGCTTCGATCCCGAAGCCGTGGCCGCGGCACGTCATTATTACACGAGCCCACTTCTCAAGGCCTCCTTCACGGCGATGATGCCGAAATTGACCGAGGGCATGATGGTCGTGATGCAGCGCGCGAATCCCGGTCTTGACGTGGAAAAGAAGCGCGCGGTGATGGTCGCAGCCCAGGAGGCCGTGGCGGGCAGACTCGATCTCATCATCGATTTGAGCATGATAGCCGCGCTCGAGGTCTTCTCGAAGGAAGAGATCGTCGCCATCGATCAGTTTTATTCCTCACCCGCCGGGCAAAGCGTTCTGACCAAGATGCCGAAGGTCATGGAACGCCTGCCTGCGATGATGCAGGTCGTCATGCCTCTGATGGTCGATGATCTGCGCGCCAAGATAAAAGCGAAGGGTCTCGATGTGCAGTTGTGACCGGGTAGAGCGATGAACGAACAGAACCTTCGCAATTTTTCCATCAATTTCGGGCCGCAGCATCCGGCGGCCCATGGCGTGCTGCGCCTCGTGCTCGAACTCGACGGCGAGATCGTCGAACGCGTCGATCCGCATATCGGGCTGCTCCATCGCGGCACTGAAAAGCTGATGGAGGCGCGCACCTATCTGCAGAACGTGCCTTATTTCGATCGGCTTGACTATGTTGCGCCGATGAATCAGGAACATGCCTTCTGCCTCGCCATCGAAAAATTGCTTAGCCTTGAAGTGCCGCGCCGCGGACAATTGCTGCGCGTGCTCTTTTGCGAGATCGGCCGCATCCTCTCGCATCTCTTGAACCTCACCACGCAGGCTTTGGACGTCGGCGCACTGACGCCGCCGCTTTGGGGGTTCGAAGAGCGCGAAAAGCTCATGGTTTTTTATGAGCGTGCCTCGGGCGCGCGGCTGCACGCGAATTATTTCCGGCCCGGCGGCGTGCATTGGGATTGTCCGCCGCAACTGATCGAAGATATCGGTGCCTGGTGCGATCCCTTCCTGAAGGTTTGCGACGATCTGCAGGCGCTTATCATCGAGAACCGTATCTTCAAGCAGCGCAAGTTCGATATAGGCGTCGTGAGCGTTGAGGACTGCTGGCGTTGGGGTTTTTCCGGCGTCATGGTGCGCGGCTCGGGCGCGGCCTGGGACTTGCGCAAGGCGCAGCCCTATGAATGCTATGAAGAGATGGAATTCGATATTCCCGTCGGCCTGCATGGCGACAATTACGATCGGCAGGTGATCCGCATGGAAGAGATGCGGCAATCCGTCCGGATCATGAAGCAATGCGTCGAAAAGCTGATGCGTGCGGATGGGCAGGGGCCTGTCGCTGCGGAAAACCATAAAGTGGTTCCGCCGTCCCGTGCGACGATGAAGCGTTCGATGGAAGCGCTCATCCATCATTTCAAACTCTATACCGAGGGCTTCCATGTGCCGGCGGGCGAGGTCTACGCCGCCGTCGAGGCGCCGAAGGGCGAGTTCGGCGTCTATCTCGTCTCGGACGGGACGGATAAGCCCTATCGCTGCAAGATCAGGGCGCCCGGCTTCGCGCATTTGGCCGCGATGGATTTCCTCTGCCGGAAAATGATGCTGGCCGATGTCAGCGCGATTTTGGGCTCGCTCGATATCGTCTTCGGGGAGGTCGATCGATGAGCGATATGCTAATCGCCGCGACCCTTCTATTGGTGGCATCCAATGGGGCAGCACCCTGTGATAGCTATTTATCGTTGGATAATCTGCCCGATGACTTCACAGAGATTGCGCTGAATACATCAAGCGCAAATTTCATTTCATCGCGTTCAAACGGGTCATGTACCTGCTCTGATGAACCGCGACTGGACAGCTTGCTTCACAAGCCCATGTTGAACGGCATAAATTGGTTGTGTCATGCCGCCACGTCTAAAGAGCGGAAGGCTATTGCTGAGGCCCATCTTTGTACGGAGCGTTACTCCAAGACCGCCGAACTTCCAGCTAGTTTTCAAGAAGATGCGCAAGTGCTGTTCCCTGATGGGGAGACGACATGGCAGTCAAATGGCACATGCCTCTGCGACGATAGCCCGATGATGGAACGGCATCACGGTAAAACAATCAGTGAAGATGTTCATTGGTACTGTCGTCCTGTTACCAAAAAGCAGCGGTCTGATTATTTGCAGAGGGACTCTAAATGAGCGTCCGCCGTCTCGCCGAAATCCAGCCGGAAAGCTTTGCGTTTACGCCAGACAATCTCGCTTTCTGCGAAAAGGAGATCGCCAAATATCCGCCGGGACGCCAAGCCTCGGCCGTGATCACTTTGCTCTGGCAGGCGCAAAAGCAGAATGATTATTGGCTGCCGAAGCCGGCGATCGAAGCGGTCGCGCATATGCTCGGCATGCCGCTCATCCGCGTGCTTGAGGTCGCGACCTTCTATACGATGTTCAACCTCTCGCCGGTCGGGAAATATTATATTCAATTCTGCGGCACGACGCCTTGCGTGCTCGCCGGTGCCGACGCGATCAAATCCGTGCTCGAAAAGCGCATCGGGCCGCAACAGCAGGTGACGTCCGACGGGCTGTTTTCCTGGCTCGAAGTCGAATGTCTCGGCGCCTGCTGCAACGCGCCTATGGTGCAGATCAACGACGATTATTACGAGGACCTGACGGCCGAGAACTTCACCAAGCTGCTTGACGATCTCGCGGCCGGGCGGCCGGTCACGGTTGGCTCGCAGACAGGCCGTGTCTCGTCCGAACCCGCGGGCGGGCTCACCTCGCTAACGTCGCTTTATGGCGTCGATGGCCGCAGCGGGCCGCAAAGCCTGAAGGACAAGGTCTAAGATGCTCGAAGACAAAGACCGCATCTTTACCAATCTCTACGGCTTCGGCGACCGCGGCCTCAAAGGCGCGCGCGCGCGGGGAGCGTGGGATAACACCAAGGGCCTCATCGACAAGGGCAAGGATTGGATCATCTCCGAGATGAAGGCCTCGGGCTTGCGCGGGCGCGGCGGCGCCGGCTTTCCCACCGGGCTCAAATGGTCCTTCATGCCCAAGGCCGATCCGGCGCGGCCGTCCTATCTCGTCGTCAATGCGGATGAATCCGAGCCCGGCACCTGCAAGGACCGCGAGATCATGCGCAATGATCCGCATCTCCTGATCGAGGGCTGTTTCGTCGCCTGTTTCGCGATGGAGGCGCATGCCTGCTACATCTATCTGCGCGGCGAATATATTATGGAGCGCATTCACCTTCAGCAGGCGGTTGACGAGGCCTATGAGGCGAAGCTCATCGGCAAGGACAATGTTCACGGCTGGCCCTTCGACGTTTACGTGCATCACGGCGCGGGCGCCTATATTTGCGGCGAGGAAACGGCGCTGCTCGAATCGCTCGAAGGCAAGAAGGGCATGCCGCGGATGAAGCCGCCGTTCCCGGCCAATATGGGCCTCTACG
>JAATEW010000121.1 GCA_015655535.1 Hyphomicrobiales bacterium
CGCCAGCCCGCTGTCCGCGCCGAAATGCGCGACGTAACGTCGATCGATTTCGCTCATCGGCATGACCGCGAAAACGTCGATCGTCCCGAATTGCCGGTCGAGCACGGCGCCGCTGCTGAACCGTGCCCCGGCACGAAGATAGGCCTTGAGCAGCGGCGGCAAGCCGGCGAGCGTCAGGCGATCGTCCTGGGGGGTATCGTCGAGCGACGAAATATTGGCTTCGCGGCCAGCCAGCGGCGTCACCTGCCAATCGGCGGGCAGGCTTGCATGACGCCGCAAAATATCGAGCGGCGCCGCGACCTTTTCCGCATCCGTGGTGGGCAGGCTGGCACAGCCGATCATCACGTCGATGCTGTGATGTTTGGCGTAAAGCCAGAGCCCGCGCCACAAAAGCTCGATGACGCGCTTTGCCCGGTAATCCGAATGAACGCAGGAGCGGCCGAGTTCGAGCAGACGCGTTTCGGGATGCCGCGCGATGATCGGCGCGAGATCGAATTCGCTCTGGCTGTAAAAGCCACTGTGCCTAGCAGCCACGTCGCCGCGCAACAGCCGGTAGGTGCCGACGACTTTCGCCTTCTTCGATCCGTGCCTGGTCTTGGCTTCGGTATCGACGACGAAAAGATGATCGCAGACCGCGTCGAAGGGGCAGATGTCGCGCCGCAGAATGGCCGAAAGCCGGTCGGCGATGGCATGGCCTTCCTTGAAGAAAACCTTGTAGCGCAGCCTCTGGATTTTCTTCAGCTCTTTCTCGCTTGAACACAGACGCAGCTCGAAAGGGCCGAGCCGCTCAAGCACGTTCGGCAATGCGTTTTCAGTATAGGCGGACGTGTAGCCGTAATCGCGGGAAGGGCCGTCCAAGCTGGGGAGTGCGGGAGGCCAGTGGCCGATATCTGTGCGTTCCATGCGAATCGAAGCCCCCAGCGAGTCTTGCGGCTTCATACGAAGGTGAGATGACCATCGGATGACACCGTAACCATGGCCTTCATCCAATTGAAACACGCGGGATTTATATCGATTCCGACGCTCTCCCCTCGATTGAAGATGATGGCTTATCTTCGTGCCGGCTTGATTCTGACGACGCTTTTATTCTTCTTCATCGTCGTCACGCCGTTCCAGATCATCGCGATCCGTCTCAACCTGCGGGTCGCCGCCTTTGGGCAAATTGCACTCTGCAGGGCCTTGCTGTTCCTGCTGCGGGTCGAGATCGATCGCACCGGCGAACCGTCGCGGGAGCGCCCACGTCTCATCATCGCGAATCACGTGTCCTGGATCGACATCCTCGTCTTCGGCGCGGTTGAACCCGTATGCTTTCTGGCCAAGCGCGAAGTCTCGACCTGGCCGATCATCGCCTCTTTCGCAAAGGCGCAGCGCACAGTCTTTGTCGATCGCAAGCGCCGCCGCAGCATTCCGGGCGCCAATCGCGCGATGGCGGAGCGCATGAGCGAGAAGCGCAGCGTGATTCTGTTTCCCGAAGCCACGACCTGCGATGGCGTTCTCCTCGGTAAATTCCATTCCTCGCATATAGCCGCCGCGCGCGACCTGCTTGCCTCAGATCCCGGAACCGACAGTGTTTTCATCCAGCCCACGGCGATCTTTTATTCGTCGTCGCATGCTGTCTGGACGGGGGATGCGACTCTGCTGCCGCATCTCTGGGAGATTCTGCGCGGCGCGCCCTTGCGCGTGAATGTCGTCTTCGGTGAGCCGCTTGCCTATGAGCGCGGCAGCGACCGCAAGAGTCTCTGTCTGGCGGCGAAGACGGCGATTGGCGATCTTCTGCAAGTGCATCGGACCGAAGCTGGTCATTCTCTCGCGCCGGTGCCTGCGCCTGTGTTCGAAATGAGCCACGCAGGGTAGACGTTATCATTATGCGATCCGAGGACTGTCATTGCGAGCTAACGGGTCCGGCCTTAGGCCGGCCCGATGACAGGCTCCGCGAAGCAATCCGGGACAACCGCTGAGACAATGGCATGGATTGCTTCGTCGCTTCGCTCCTCGCAGTGGCGGCTCGCGCGAGAAGCCTCGATTCTAGCTTGAGAAATATTTCTGCGCCTCTTCGAGGCAGGCGATAAAGCCGGCAAG
>JAATEW010000085.1 GCA_015655535.1 Hyphomicrobiales bacterium
AGCGATCCAAGCGCATACGAAGGCCTGGGCCGAAGCCATCAATCGCTCCGGCCGCGCCTATCTGACGCCCGCGATGATCGACGGGCATTGGATGGTGCGCGTCTCGATCGGGGCTTTGCCGACGGAACGCGAAGATGTCGCGGCACTGTGGCAGGTGATGCGCGAGATGGCGGAAGGAAAGTAAGAATAACCGACCCGCGCTAACCCTCTCCCCTTGTGGGAGAGGGTGGTCGGCGGAGCGACCGGGTGAGGGGTTACGGTCTTAAAATGAGGGCAGTAACCCCTCATCCGCCTCGCATTCGCTCGGCACCTTCGCCCGCAAGGGGAGAAGGTTCGTACCACCAGGTTCCTACAAAATAAACCGGCTCAAATCCGCGTTCTTCGCCAGATCGCCGACGTTCTTCTCCACATAATCCGCGTCGATCTTGATCGTCTGGCCGGACTTGTCCGGCGCGGTGAAGCTCACCTCGTCGAGCACACGTTCCATCACCGTTTGTAACCGTCGCGCCCCGATATTTTCGACGGTGGAATTCACCTGCACGGCAATGCGCGCGATCGCCTTGATCGCCTCCGGATCGAAGACAAGCTCGACGCCCTCGGTTTGCAGCAGGGCCTCATATTGCTTGATGAGGCTCGCTTCCGTCTCAGTGAGGATGCGGCGGAAATCATCCTCGTTCAACGGCTGAAGCTCGACGCGGATCGGCAGGCGGCCTTGCAGTTCGGGCAGAAGATCCGACGGCTTCGAGACGTGGAAGGCGCCCGACGCGATGAAGAGAATATGGTCGGTTTTCACCGCGCCATGTTTGGTCGCAACCGTCGTACCCTCAATCAGCGGCAGAAGATCGCGCTGCACGCCTTCGCGCGAGACATCGGCGCCGCCGCGGCCCTCGCGCGCACAGATCTTGTCGATCTCATCCAAGAAGACGATCCCGTTATTTTCCACCTCGCGCAGCGCCTCCTGCACGATCTGGTCCTGATCGATCAGCTTGTCGCTTTCCTCATGGATCAGAGGCTCATAGGCGTCCTTCACCGTCGTGCGGCGGATGCTCTGACGGTTGCCCATGGATTTGCCGAAAATATCGCCGAGCGAGATCGTGCCGACAGAGGCGCCCGGCATATTCGGCAGATCGAACATGGGCAGCGTGGGGCTTGGCTGCGAAACCTCGATCTCGATGTCCTTGTCGTTCATCTCGCCGGCGCGGAGTTTCTTGCGGAAGGCATCGCGCGTCGTCTGCGAGGCATTAGCACCGACGAGCGCATTCAAGACGCGCTCCTCGGCGGCCTGTTCGGCCCGCGCGCGCAAGGTCTTGCGCTTTTCGTCCTTGACCATGGCAAGCGCCGTCTCGACGAGATCGCGGATGATCTGTTCGACATCGCGTCCGACATAGCCGACTTCGGTGAATTTCGTCGCTTCGACCTTGAGGAAAGGCGCGCCCGCGAGCCGCGCCAGCCGCCGCGCGATTTCGGTCTTGCCGCAGCCAGTCGGGCCGATCATCAAAATGTTCTTTGGCAAAACTTCTTCGCGCATCGTGCCTTCGAGACGCAGCCGCCGCCAGCGATTGCGCAAAGCAATGGCGACGGCGCGCTTGGCCGCGTTCTGCCCGACGATGAAACGATCGAGTTCGGAGACGATCTCGCGCGGAGAAAAATCGGTCATGAGCCCTGTAGCTGTGAATGGGGGAGATGTCTGGTAAAAGAGGCAGGGAAGAGGTGCAGCACCCCGCGCCGCAAAGGCTGCCAGAGTGCGCTCAGAAGCAAGACGAAAATGCCGAGGGCGAGCAGGGTCGCCGGTCCGGCATTGTCGCCGAAGCCCGTTTTCGTGATGAGCGCACCGAAGGCATAGCCCGCGTAACTCAGCCCGGATACGAGAATGGCGCGGCGGTCAATGACGATCGCGAGCAGCGCGAGGATGAGGAAGGTCGCAAGGATGATTGCCGATTGCGCTGGATCAAGATGAGACAGCGCCGCCCCGCCAAAAAGGCCGAGAATGAGGGAATGCACGATGAGCGGCGCGGCGAGAAGATGTAGCCAGAAGGCAATATCCGTACGCCGCGTAAGACGTTCCGGGTCCGACATGTCGAAGCGCATGGCAAGCGCAAAGGTCAAGAGCCCGCAGATGAAGATCACACCGGAAAGAAGTACGGGGGTTTTATCGGCGGAGGCAACGACGATGGCAATCGGTATCGTGCATAGCGCCGCAACGCCAGCCGCGATAGTGATCGGTACGCGAAAGCGCCAATAGTGAAGAGCGGCGGCAAGTGCCGCGCCGATGCCTGCTATTTCAATCGCTGGATTTTTTCCATCGAATGGCTTCCACTTCGTGGCCGTTTCACCAAAGAGCGGACCAAGCCACAATATGATGGCGAAGAAGACAGAAAAGGTGAAGACTAGCAACAGAACTATGCTGGGTAGAGCCTGCCGTCGCCGCTTGGTGAAGAATTCGGCCAGCGGCCAGGACAAAAGCGCGAGCCCGGCCGACATCACAGCATCGCCTGCCTCCCGCCGAATAAAATAAGCCGATGCTCCAAGAAAAAGCCCTATGCCGATCGTCACGAAAATATCGGCGAAGCCAGTGAAGAAGCGTAACTTCTCGTCATCTGGCGTTACCGGGGTATCGCCAGAGGCGGCTTCGAGCTCACGCAGCATATTCGCCTGCTCAGCGGTAAGGTGGCCTTTCGCTACGGCATCGGCGAGGGTTGCATCCGAGATCATGCGGAAAGACTTTCGATCACCACATTGCGGTTGGTATAGACGCAGATGTCTGAGGCGATTTCGAGCGAGCGGCGGGCGATCGCCTCCGCGTCGAGATCCATCGGCAAAAGCGCCCTTGCGGCAGCCAAGGCATAATTGCCGCCGGACCCTATGCCCATGACAGAGCCGCCATCGGTGCCTTCGGGTTCGAGCACGTCGCCCGTCCCGGTCAAGACCAAGCCGACGTCCTTGTCGGCAACGAGCATCATGGCTTCGAGCCGGCGCAAATAGCGGTCGGTGCGCCAGTCCTTCGCGAGTTCGACGCAAGCGCGGGTGAGCTGCCCCGGATATTGCTCCAGCTTGCTTTCGAGCCGCTCGAAGAGCGTGAAAGCGTCGGCCGTGGCACCTGCGAAGCCGCCGATGACGTCGCCCTTGGCAAGCCGCCGCACCTTTCTGGCATTGCCCTTCACGATGGTTTGTCCGATCGAAACCTGGCCGTCGCCGCCGATCACGGTGCGGCCGCCCTTGCGGACCATGATGATCGTCGTCGCATGCCAGCCCTCGCGGCCGGGCGCTTGGTCCTGCAATCGGAACTCCCAAGGAAACAGGCTATAGAAAAAGGATATCTCAGCCGGGCAGCGTTACCATATCCTTGCTCAACGCCTCCCATCTATGGAGAAGGCCACGCCGATGCAAGGTCGGGCTTGGAAGAGCCAGAAAGCAAAAATCTTTAGATTTCGGCGCTAGTTTAAGCCTAAAACCGCCCCAGGGTGGCCAAGCGAGGCCCAACTTGCTAGAAGCCGCGGAACGAAAGCGACCCCAAAAGCCCCATGCGTAAAGCCGAAATCTCCCGCAAAACGAAAGAAACCGAGATCGACGTCGCCGTTAATCTCGACGGCAGCGGCGCGGCCAAAATCGCGACGGGCATCGGCTTTTTCGACCATATGCTGGAACAACTCGCCAAACATTCCCTGATCGATATGGCGATTTCGGCCAAGGGCGATCTGCATATCGATTATCATCATACCGTCGAGGATACGGGCATCGCGCTCGGCCAAGCGGTGAAGAAGGCTTTGGGCGACATGCGCGGCATCACCCGCTTCGCCGATGTGCTCTTGCCGATGGACGAGACCTTGACCCGCGTCGCGGTCGATGTCTCGGGACGGCCCTATTTGGTGTTCCGGACCGTCTTCGACCGGCCCAAGATCGGCGAATTCGATACGGATCTGGTGCGCGAGTTCTTTCAGGCCTTCTCAACCCATGTCGGGATGAATCTGCATATCGAGACCCTTTACGGCGTCAATGCGCACCATATTTCGGAGTCTTCCTTCAAGGGGCTGGCCAGGGCGCTGCGCGTGGCCTTACAGGTTGACGAGCGGGCGAAGGGCGAGATTCCATCGACCAAGGGCACGCTTTAGCCGCAGCCAAGTGGGAGATGGGATAGAGCGTCCTCGTCCTTCGAGACAGCCGCTTCGCGGCTTCCTCAGGATGAGGGCTATCGCTTGGCCGGGCTCGAAGCCCTCATGCTGAGGAGCCCACGAAGTGGGCGTCTCGAAGCACGAGGGCTGAAGACGAAATGCCATTGGCTTCTTTAAACATGGATCGATAGATCAATGACTGTCTATACTGTTCATGCGCAAGGTCAGGATGTGCAAGACGCGGCTTTCGTGCCGGAGGGCTTTTCCTGGGGCGCCTTCGTCTTCGCGCCGCTTTGGCTCTTGTGGCATCGGCTTTGGCTGCCTCTCCTCGCGTGGTGCGCGGCCATGGCGCTCCTCTTCGCCGTGCCTTTGGGGCTGTCGTTTTTCGCGAAGGAATTCGCAGCCTTTCTGATCGCGCTTCTGTGCGGATTCGAAGCCCAGCAATGGCGCCGGCAAAAGCTGATAAACGCGGGAAAGCCCCTGACCGATATCGTCAGCGGCGACACGCAGGACGACGCGGAGATTCATTTCTTCCATCGCTGGCAGGAAACCGCGCCGGCCTCACCCACGCCGCCGCCGCTGCCTCCGCGCGCCGCGCAGGCCTTAGCTGCCGAGACGGCCTTCGGCCTTTTTCCGGAACCGGAGAATCGTCCTTGAGCCTGGCCATCGTCGATTACGGCTCCGGAAACCTGCATTCCGCGCATAAGGCGCTTGAGCGCGCAGCAGGGGAAGCAGGCTTCAAAGGCGAGATCAAAGTGACCTCGAAACCAGAAGATATTCTATCGGCTGAGCGGATCGTTTTGCCGGGCGTCGGCGCCTTCGCCGATTGCCGCCGCGGGCTTGAATCCGTGCCGGGCCTGCTCGACGCCTTGACGGAGGCCGTGCATGAGAAAGCGCGGCCCTTCTTAGGGATTTGCGTCGGCATGCAGCTTATGGCCGAGCGCGGCCTCGAACATGAGACGACGCAGGGCCTCGGCTGGATCGAAGGCGAAGTCGCGGCCTTGGAGCCCAAAGATCCGCAACTTAAGATTCCGCATATGGGCTGGAACACGCTCGATGTTGCCATCGCGCATCCGGTGCTCGAAGGCATTCCGACCGGGCGCGACGGATGGCATGCCTATTTCGTCCATTCTTACGGGTTTCGCTCCGTGCCGGGCACTTCGATGATCGCCGCCACCGATTACGGCGGCCCGGTCACCGCCATGGTCGGACGCTACAATATGGTCGGCACGCAATTTCATCCCGAGAAGAGCCAAAATCTCGGCTTGGCTCTGCTTGCGAATTTTCTGAGGTGGAAGCCGTGATTCTTTTTCCGGCGATCGATCTCAAGGAAGGCCAATGCGTGCGCCTCGTGCAAGGCGACATGCAGGCTGCGACCATGTTCAACGCCGATCCGGCGGCACAGGCGCTAAGCTTCGAAGCCCAGGGCTTCACGCATCTTCATGTCGTCGATCTCGACGGCGCCTTCGCCGGCAAGCCGATGAATGCGCAGGCCGTCGAAGGTATTTTGGCGAAGGTCAAAATGCCGGTGCAGCTTGGCGGCGGCATTCGCAATCTTTCGACCATCGAGGCCTGGCTCGGCAAGGGCGTCGCGCGCGTCATCATCGGGACGGCGGCGGTGCGCGATCCCGATTTCGTGCGGGCCGCGGCGAAAACCTACCCAGGCCGCGTCGCGGTCGGCATCGACGCACGAGATGGCTATGTGGCTGTCGAAGGCTGGGCAAAGACGTCGGAACTCTCGGCCGCCGATCTCGGCAAAAGGTTCGAGGACGCAGGCGTCGCAGCCGTGATCTATACCGACATTGCCCGCGACGGCGTACTGAAGGGCTTGAACATCGAAGCCACTTTGGCATTGGCAGACGCGATTGCGATTCCCGTCATCGCCTCGGGTGGCCTGGCTTCGCTCGCCGATATCGAGCGGCTGATCCAGCCCGAGTGCGCCAAGCTCGCCGGCGCCATCACCGGTCGTGCCCTTTATGATGGACGGATTGACCCCGGCGAAGCTCTGGCTCTGCTGCGCGGCGCGCAGGAGGCATCGCTTGCTTAAGTCGCGCATCATTCCTTGCCTCGACGTGAAGGATGGCCGCGTCGTCAAAGGCATCAACTTCCTCGACCTGCGTGATGCCGGCGATCCGGTCGAATGCGCCATCGCCTATGATGCGGCGGGCGCGGACGAACTCTGCTTTCTCGACATCACGGCGAGCCATGAAAATCGCGGCATCATGCTCGATGTCGTGCAGCGGACGGCGGAAGCCTGTTTCATGCCGCTCACCGTCGGTGGCGGCGTCAGAGAGCTCGACGATATCCGCAATCTCTTGCTGGCAGGTGCCGACAAAGTCTCGATCAATACGGCGGCCGTATCCGATCGCGCTTTCGTGAAGGCCGCGGCGGAGAAATTCGGCAATCAATGTATTGTCGTCGCCATAGATGCGAAGGCCACGAGTCCCGGAAAATGGGAGATCTTCACCCATGGCGGCCGTAAGCCGACCGGCATCGACGCGATCGCCTATGCGCGGGAAGTGGTCTCGCTTGGCGCGGGCGAGCTTCTTCTGACATCCATGGATCGCGACGGTACCAAGAGCGGCTTCGACCTCGCGCTCACCCGCGCCGTCACCGACGCGGTCCCGGTGCCGGTCATCGCGTCGGGCGGCGTCGGCACGCTCGATCATCTCGTCGAAGGCATACGCGATGGCGGCGCGACGGCGGTGCTCGCCGCCTCGATCTTCCACTTCGGCACATTTTCAATCGGCGAGGCCAAGCATTATATGGCAGAGCATGGCGTCGCGGTCCGATTGGATGCTGCGCCCCACGGCCAAGCGGGATAGGCGATTAGCAATTTCACTTTGACGGATCTTGCCGCGATCATCAGCGCGCGGACGGGCGCGACCGCATCCTCCTCCTATACGAAGTCCCTCCTGGAGGCGGGCCCCGCGCGGGTCGCGAAGAAACTCGGCGAGGAGGCGGTTGAAACGGTCATCGCCGCTGTCCAAAGTGATAGGGCCGCGCTCATTTGCGAAAGCGCCGATCTCCTCTATCATCTGCTCGTGCTTTTCCAGGTGAGCGGGATCTCCATGCAAGAGGTTTTGGCCGAACTTGAACGGCGGACGCAGCAATCGGGGCATGAGGAAAAGGCCGCCCGCACGACGGCCGGTGTTTAGAGCGGGACGAGGAAAAATGTGAGCGGTTTCCGCCCGCATCCCGCTCTGAGCGATTAGAGCTGAGACCGTGACGCCGGAAGACGCGGCGGAAAGGATGAGATGAGCACCAACACATTGGTGATCGATGAATTCATGGAAAGACAGACCGAACTCGGCTCTTCGTTTCCATCGCCCTATCATCGCTTCAGCCGCCATGAATGGGCGGCTTTGCGCGCCGACACGCCGCTCACCCTGACGATGGAAGATCTGGCACGGCTGCAATCGATCGACGATCCGATTTCGCTCGAAGAGGTCATCGCGATCTATCTGCCGCTGTCGCGCCTTCTCGCGCTTTACGTCGCCGCCACGCAGGGTCTCTTCAAGGCGACGCAGCGCTTCCTCGACGCGGAAGACGGCAAGGTGCCCTACATCATCGGTGTCGCGGGATCGGTCGCCGTGGGCAAATCGACCTTGTCGCGCGTGATGCAGACGCTTTTGTCGCGCTGGCACAACACGCCCAAGGTCGAGCTCGTGACGACCGACGGCTTTCTCCACGACAATGCCTTTCTCCAGCGCGAAGGCCTGATGGAGAAGAAAGGCTTTCCGGAGAGCTATGACGGCGCCGAGCTTTTGCACTTTTTGTCGAATATCAAAGCCGGCCAGCATCATGTCCGGGCGCCAGTCTATTCGCATCTGACCTATGATGTCGTGCCGGGCGAGAGCGTTGTCGTCGACCGGCCGGACATTCTCATCGTCGAAGGGCTCAACGTACTCTTGCCGAACCGGGCGATGAAGGATGGCCGCGCCATTCCCTTCGTCTCGGATTTTTTCGATTTCTCGATCTATCTTCACGCCGAGGAAGACGATCTCGAAAAATGGTATGTGTCGCGTTTCATGCGGCTACGCCAGACGGCGTTTCGCGATCCACGCTCTTACTTCCGGAAATATGCGGAGCTGAGCGATACCCAGGCCGAAGCCGTCGCTCGCGACATCTGGCAGCGGATCAATCTCTCCAATCTGCGCGAGAATATTTTGCCGACACGGCCGCGCGCCGATCTGATCCTGACCAAGGGCCCGAGCCACCGCATAGAACAGGTGGAGCTGCGGAAGCTGTAAGACGTAACGGCTCTCTGATACGTCATGGCCGGGCTTGTCCCGGCCATCCACGCAAAGACAGTGTGAGATTAATACTCAGCGCCGCAGCCGCGTCTCGGCGTGGATGCCCGGCACAAGGCCGGGCATGACGACCGCAATAGAAGCTCTCACCCTTCGTCAAAATCCTTCGGGTCGAACTCTCGGAAGGTCGAGCAAAATTCACAAGTGACGCCGATCTTGCCATTGTCGCCGATCATGTCGCGGCGCTCCTGGGCTGAGAAATTCCGCAGCATATTGGCAATGCCGTCACGCGAGCAGCGGCAGGAATCCCGCACCTCCTGCGGTTCGAACACTTTGACGCCGCGTTCGTGGAAGAGCCGATAGAGCAGCCGTTCGCTCGACAGCGTCGGATCGACAAGCTCGTGATCCTCTATGGTGGAGGCGAGCAATTTAGCTTCCGTCCAGGCGTCGTCCTCTTCCTGGGCAGGCGGCGCGGTGCCGGCCGGCGCATCGCCGGGATCGAGATCGATCTGGCGCTGCCGCTCGGGCGAGTTCGGCAGGAATTGCACCATCAAGCCGCCGGCGCGCCAATTGGCGCCGGCGCCCGTCACGCTTTCGGCGACGGCGAGGCGCACGCGCGTCGGGATCTGCTCGGATTGGCGGAAATATTGATGCGCCGCTTCTTCCAGCCCCTGCCCTTCGAGCGCGACGACGCCTTGATAGCGCGACATGTCATTGCCCTGGTCGATCGTGAAGGCGAGATGGCCTTTGCCGAGAAGTTCCGTCTCGCTCTCGATTTCGGCCAGCCGTTCAGGATCGTAGCGGGCGAAGGCGCGAAGCCGGTCCGGCGCATCGAAATCGACGACAAGCATGCCGATCAACCCGTCGCTGCGCGTCTGCAGTTGGAAGCGGCCTTCCATTTTGAGCGAGGTGCCGAGCAGCACGGTCAACGCCGCCGCCTCGCCGACAAGACGTGCGACCGGCGGCGGATATTTATGCTGGCCCAGAATATGATCGACGGAAGGGCCAAGCCGCACGACACGGCCGCGCACGTCGAGCGGTTCGACCGAAAAGGGCAAAACGACATCGTCGAGCCCGCGATCCGAGACCGGACGGGAAGGTTCAGAACCACTCATGCGCCGCTCGCCCCAGGATCACTCGCCTTAAGGCACCAGGCAAGAATGCCCTTTTGCGCATGCAGGCGATTTTCCGCCTCGTCGAAAACAACCGACTGCGGTCCGTCGATCACTTCGTCGGTGACTTCCTCACCGCGATGCGCCGGCAGACAATGCATGAAGATCGCCTCCTTGGCGGCGGCGGCCATCAGTTTCGCATTCACCTGGTAAGGCGCGAGAAGATTATGCCGGAAGGCTTCGTCCTCGTCGCCCATCGAAACCCAGCAATCCGAAATCACTGCGTCGGCGCCACGCACCGCCTCGAACGGATCGCGCGTGATATTCAACCGCGTCTTCGAACGCTTGGCCCATTCGATCAGTTCCGCCGGCATGCCGAGTTCGGCCGGCGTTGCGACATTGATCTCGAAATCGAACCGCTGCGCCGCATGAACCCAGCTTGCGAGCACATTATTGGCGTCGCCGGTCCAGGCGACGGTGCGGCCCTTGATCGGGCCGCGATGTTCCTCGAAAGTGAGAACGTCGGCCATCACCTGACAGGGATGCGTCTTCTGGGGGAGACCAGTGATGACCGGAATGTCCTCATGAACGGCCAATTCCTGCCTGTCAATATGGTTCAGGATGCGAATGACCACGGGATCGACGCAACGCGAAAGCACGCGGGC
>JAATEW010000375.1 GCA_015655535.1 Hyphomicrobiales bacterium
TTCAAGGCCGCCGCCGTCATCACATTCATCAAAGCCGAACGGATCATTTAAATCTCACGAAAAGACAACCAACTCTCGGCGCGTCATGCGCGGGCTTGACCCGCGCATCCACGACCGTTTTCGAACACATAAAGCACGCTCTTGAGGTCCGTCACAGGTCGGTGCCTGGATGCGCGGATCAAGTCCGCGCATGACGGTCCTTATCGACCCGATTGAAAGCAAAATCAGTCCGCCCGACGCAAATAGGCGACCTCGGTCGTATCGACAACGATGCGCTCGCCCGGCTCGATGAAGGGCGGCACAAGGACACGCAACCCGTTTTCGAGCTTCGCCGGCTTATAGGATGAAGCCGCCGTCTGACCGCGCACGACGGGATCGGCTTCGACGACCTCCAAGACCACTTGGAGCGGAAAGCGGATGCTGATCGGCCGGCCTTCATGCATTTGCAACGTGACTTTCATCCCGTCTTGCAAAAAGGCCGCGCGCTCGCCCAGCCAGTCGGCGGCGAGATCGATCTGCTCATAGCTTTCGAGATCCATGAAGACGAGCGAATCGCCCTCCTTATAAAGAAAGCTGAAATCCTTCAGTTCGAGCTCGATCATCTCGACCGTTTCGTCGGCCCGGAATCGCTCGTTGAGCTTGCGCCCGTCGATCAGGTTTTTCAGTTCGACCTGGTTGAAGGCGCCGCCTTTGCCGGGCTTCACCGTATTGGACTTCACCGCGACCCAAAGGCCCGCCTGATGTTCGATGACGGTGCCGGGCGTGATCTGGTTTCCGTTGATTTTGGGCATGGGCTCGCGGCGCGGTTGGGGAAAGCGGCGCCATCTGGCAAGGGAGCGTGGCGCCGGTCAAGGGGAAATGACCGGCTCCTCGCCAAACCTTTGGAATAAAGCCGAATTTCGCTTTCCGGCTATGGCGCCGCGGCCAGCGATTTCTTCCCGGCCGTTCCGCTTGCTGTCAGCGGTCGACCATCGCCATCATCGTCTCGCTGTAGCGCGGCCCCGAGATTTTCCCCGGCGCGAGCGCGTCATCGAGAGCTTTTATCTGCTCCGGCGACAGGCTAATCGAGGCGGCAGCGACGTTTTCTTCGAGGTAGCTGCGCCGCTTCGTGCCGGGAATCGGGACAATGTGGTCGTCCTTCTGAAGCAGCCAGGCCAGCGCGATCTGACCCGGCTTGGCTTTAAGGCTTTGCGCGATGTCACGGACCACCTGTGCCGCCCGCATGTTCACGTCATAATTCTCGCCTTGATAGCGCGGGTCGTTGCGGCGGAAATCATCCGCCGGATAGTCCTCGGCCCGCTTGACTTCACCCGTCAAAAAGCCACGCCCGAGCGGCGAAAAAGCGACCAGTCCGATTTGAAGCTCCTTCAAAACCGGGATCACATCCGTTTCGAGATTGCGCTCCCAAAGCGAATATTCGCTTTGCAATGCCGAAACCGGATGCACCGCATGCGCGCGGCGGATGGTGGCGGCACCCGCTTCGGAGAGACCGAAGAAGCGGACCTTGCCTGCCTTGATGAGTTCCGCGACCGTGCCAGCCACATCCTCGATCGGGACATTGCGATCGACGCGATGCTGATAGAGAAGATCGATATGATCTGTCCGCAACCGCTTGAGGGAACCTTCCACCGCTTCAATAATATGCGCCGGGCGGCTGTCGGTGCCGTTCATCCTTTCGCCGTTTTCGATATGAAAGCCGAACTTCGTCGCGATCACGACTTGGTCGCGCTTGCCCGCGAGCGCTTTGCCGAGCAGCTCTTCGTTCTTGAAGGGACCATAGACCTCGGCCGTATCGAGAAATGTGCAGCCGAGCTCTATCGCGCGATGCAGCGTTGCGATCGATTCGGCCTCGTCCGCCGGGCCGTAGGATTGGCTCATTCCCATGCAACCGAGGCCGACGGAGGAAACCTCAAGGCCCTGGGTGCCGAGCCTGCGCGTGCTTAAAGACATGAGAACTCCTTAACAATCAACCGTGACGCTTCATTGGTTGTGGCGAGATCATGGATGACCGTAAAGGGGCTCACGAAGACGTGAGGCGCGACTTAAACGCTGCCTTCGCGTTTCGAAGCAGTTCGGGCATCACTCCTTCACGAGGCCGCCCAATTTGCAGATCAAGGCCCATTCCTCATCCGTCACCGGTTGCACGGATAGGCGCGAATTATTGACGAGGATCATGTCGGCCAACCGCTCGTCAGCTTTGATCTCTTCGAGCGTCACCGGCCGTTTCAAGGGCTTCACGGCGGCGAAATCGCACATGCCAAATTTGCCGCTCTCGTCGCTTGGGTCCGGGTAATAGGTCTTGATGACCTTGACGATGCCGACGATCTCCTTGCCGACGTTCGAATGATAGAAAAAGGCTTCCTCGCCTTTCTTCATCGCCATGAGATATTGTTTGGCGGTATGATTGCGCACGCCGTTCCAGAACGTGCCTTTCGCGCCGGCCTCGACCTGCATCTCCCAGGACCATTTGTTCGGTTCGCTTTTGATCAGCCAATGCGCCATTGACGCCCCCAGTATCAAATTTCAGAGAATCGTCATTGCGAGCGTAGCGAAGCAATCCAGGATCCAATCATTCCAAGCAATGGCTGGATTGCTTCGCTACGCTCGCAATGACGGCTTATCGATCAGCTTAGGATAAGCGTTCGGGTTTCGCGGGCCTAGCGAGCAAAGCCTCGATCGCGGCCTCAATCGACAGCTTTTGTGTCAGCACCGCATCGACGGCGGCCGCGATCGGCATATCGACACCCTTACTCTGCGCCAAGCTCACGAGCACAGCGCTTGTATGGGCCCCCTCGACGAGCCCCGCCGCGGCGATTGCCTGATCCATCGGCGTGCCGCGCCCAAGCGCGAGGCCGAAGGCATAATTGCGCGATTGCGCCGAGCAGGTCAGCACAAGATCGCCGAGGCCCGACAATCCCATCAGCGTGCCGGGTTCGGCTCCAAAGGCAGCACCGAAGCGCGTCAATTCGGCAAAGCCCCGCGCGATCAGCGCGGCGCTCGCCGAGGCACCAAGCCCGCGTCCGGCGGCGATACCAACCGCGATGGCGAGCACGTTTTTCGCCGCGCCGCCGATCTCAACGCCTCGCATATCGCTCGAATGATAGAATCGCACCCAAGGCACGGCGAGCCTTTGCCCAAGGCGCTCGGCCAACGCTTCATCTTTCGCGGCAAGCGTGATCGCCGTCGGAAGGCCCTTGCCCACATCCTGTGCGAAACCCGGCCCTGAGAGCACCGCCGCCGGATTATGCGGCAGGGTCTCGGCAAGCACATCGCTGAGAAACAGCCCGCTCACCCGCTCGATACCCTTGGCGCAAATGACTACGGGCACGCCCACAGCAATATGCGGCGCGGCAAGCTGCATGGCGCCACGCAGCGCCTGCGCCGGCACCACGGCCAGGATCAGATCGGCATCGGCAATCGCCGCGAGATCGGCGGTGACGTCCAGGCTCGGCGCCAATGGCACGCCCGGCAGATGCCGCGCGTTGGTTCGTTCCGCCGCCATGGCCGCGATCTGCTCAGGATCGCGGCCCCAAATCATGACTTTGGTCCCGTTATAGGCGGCGAGATTGGCAAGCGTCGTGCCCCAGGCGCCCGCGCCGAGGACAGCTATCACGCCGCCGGTCTCCGTCACGCTTTACCGTGATGCGCGGCATCCGCGTCGGCGTCGAGCGGCCAGCGGGGCCTCGCCGCGAAGGTCAGATCGTCCGTGAGGCCCAAGGACAGGCGCTCGATCCCGGCCCAAGCGATCATCGCGCCATTATCGGTGCAAAGCGCCCCCGGCGGCAGGACGAGCTTCAAGCCCGTTTCGCCGGAAAAGCGCTGAAGAGCCCGCCTGATCCCGCCGTTGGCCGCGGCGCCGCCCGCGACCACGAGCGCCAGGGGCGTTCGCCCGACGCGCTCACGAAACGATTTCAGCCCGGCGCGGCAGCGATCGACGATCGTATCGACGACGGCCGCCTGGAACGAGGCGCAGAGATCGGCGACATCTGTCGCCGTCAGAGGCGCGATTCTTTCGGCTTCGAGCCGCACCGCCGTCTTGAGGCCGGAGAGCGAGAAATCCGCCTTGGCGCGGCCGAGCATGGGGCGCGGAAAATTAAACCGCAACGAATCGCCTTTTTCGGCCTCTTGCTCGACCTGCGGGCCGCCCGGATAGGGCAGGCCAAGCATTTTCGCGACCTTGTCGAAGGCTTCGCCCACGGCATCGTCGACGGTCGAGCCAAGCCGCACATAATCGCCGATACCCTTGACCGCGACGAGCTGCGTATGGCCGCCCGAGACGAGCAGGAGAAGATAAGGAAAATCGATCCCATCCGTCAGCCGTGCGGTGAGCGCATGGGCTTCGAGATGATTGACGGCAATGAAAGGCTTGCGCGTCGCCAGCGCCAAGGCCTTGGCCGTCGTCAGGCCGACGATGACGCCGCCGATGAGGCCAGGCCCCGCCGCCGCCGCGATCCCGTCCAATTCGTCGAGCCGCAGGCCCGCATGAATGAGCGCCCGCTCGACCAGCCGGTCGATGACGTCGATATGGGCACGGGCTGCGATCTCCGGCACCACGCCGCCATAGGCGGCATGTTCGGCGATCTGGCTCATGATCTCATTCGACAATATGTCGCCGCCGCCTTCCGGGCGCAGCTGCACCACGGCAGCCGCCGTCTCGTCACAGGTGGTTTCAATGCCAAGTACGCGCATCATGTGTCTTTGAGTGCCGGGCCATCCTAGATATATGGAGACGCACCCGGCCAGCTTGAGATTTCACCTTATAGCCTAAGGTCTCAACCATTTCCGAATCTTCCTTGAGAGAAATCATCCGTTTAGATGAGCACTTCGCCCTCCGCACCCTTCAAGCTGAAACTCGGCACGCGCGGCAGCCCGCTCGCCTTGGCCCAGGCCCATATGGTCCAAAAGGGCTTGGCCCTGGCGCATGGGGTTGAGCCCGACGCGATCGAGATCGTCGTTATCAAGACCACCGGCGATCAGATTCAGGACCGTTCGCTGGAGGAAGCCGGCGGCAAGGGCCTCTTCACCAAGGAACTCGACATCGCCTTGATCGGCGGCACGATCGATTTCGCGGTTCATTCATCGAAGGATCTGCCGACGCTTTTGCCGCCGGAAATCACCATCGCGGGCTATCTGCCGCGCGAAGACCCCCGCGATGTATGGATTTCGCCAGTAGCGGCGCATCCCCGCGATTTGCCAAAGGGCGCCAAGGTCGGCACGGCCTCGCTGCGGCGCGGCGCCATGCTGAAACGGCTGCGCCCCGATCTCGAAATTTCGCTCCTGCGCGGCAATGTCGAGACGCGGCTTGCCAAGGTCGCCTCCGGCGCATTCGCAGGCACATTGCTGGCGCTCGCCGGCCTCAAGCGCCTCGGGCTCGAAGCGCGGGCAACCGCGATCCTCGGCATAGATGAGTTTCTACCTGCCGCCGGGCAAGGCGCCATCGGGATCACTGCGCGGCAGGGCGACGAGAAGGTGCTGACCGGGCTCGCACCCATCCTCGATCCCGCGACAGGCATAGCGCTCGCGGTGGAACGCGCCTTTCTCGCCGTGCTCGACGGCTCCTGCAAGACGCCCATCGGCGCCTATGCACAGGTGGCGGGCGATCAACTTACCTTCCAAGGGCTTTTGCTGCGTCCGGACGGCGGCGATGCCGTCGATGTCTCGGCCTCAGGTTCTGCGAGCGAGGCGGTCAAAATCGGCGAAGACGCCGCGCGCTCGATTTTGGCCGAGCTGCCGGCGCATGGGTTCAAGGTCCAGCCATGAAGATCCTGCTCCTGCGTGCCGCACCCGATGCCGCCCGCAGCGCAGCGGAGCTTCAAAAGCGCGGCCACCGCCCGCTGCTTTCGCCCGTCATCGAGATCGTGCCCACGGGCCTGCCTTTGCCATCTGGGTCGTTTGAGGCCGTCATTGCGTCGAGCGCGCAAGCCTTTAAATTTTTGGCGGTCGAAGAGGTCGAGCGCCTGCGGGATCTGCCCCTTTTATGCGTCGGCTCCCGCACGGCGGCGGCGGCGCTCAAAAGCGGCTTTCGGGCGGCTTCCCTCATCGCGCCCGATGCGAAAAGCCTGACGCCGCTCGTCGCCGTGAAATACGCGGCCCCGGCACATTTTATCTATTTGGCGGGGGAAGACCGCAAGCCGGATCTCGAAGAGGATCTGGTGGCCGCGCAATTCCAGATAACGGTTCACGAAACCTATAGCGCCGAAGCCGCCGAAAAGCTGGCTTCGGCTGCCGTCTCCGCGCTCGAATATCGGGAAATCGACGCGATCTTACATTATTCCCGCCGCAGCGCGGAAATCTTCCTCAGCTTGGCGGCAGAGGCCAAACTCGATCTGGAACAAACCGCGCATTTCTGTCTCTCGGCCGATGTCGCGGCCCCGCTTGTCGAAGCGGGCCAACCGCATGTGATCATCGCCGACACGCCGGATGAAACCGCGCTTTTTCGAAAGCTTACCGGCTTTTCACTTTCCTGACACCGGAGGGGGGTCCATTGTCCCACCTCAGCCTTGATATGGTCCCGCCAGCCATCCATCATGATGGCGAGCCGGCCAAGGATCGATGGTTGGAAGTGGAGTTCAATCGTCGCATGAGATTTTGGACCCTGGTCGCCGCCGCCCTTCTCCTCGCGATTGTCTTACCTCCGCAAGCAAGAGCCGACGATCCGATGCAGATCAAGGTCGGCTTCATAAGGCAGACGCATTCGCGCGAGACGATTTCGATCCTCGACATTCCGGCCAAGGACGACGGGCTTGCCGGCGCGCAGCTTGCCGCCGAGGACAATAATACGACGGGCAAGTTCCTCAATCAGGTCTTCACGATCGACGATATCCACCTGAAGGAAGGCGACGATCCGGTCGCGGCGCTCAACACCTTGCTCGGCAAAGGCGTGAACCTCATCATGCTCGACCTGCCGCCCGATCAAATGCTCGCCGTCGCCGACGCGGCGAAAGGCAAGGACGTGATCTTCTTCAACACGAGCGCGCCCGAAGATTCGCTGCGCGAAGAAAACTGCCGCGCCAATGTCTTTCACATCGCACCGACCTATTCGATGCTCGCCGACGGACTCGCCGAA